>CAXMRK010000116.1:0-7120 GCA_964195815.1 uncultured Acidimicrobiia bacterium
CTGTTGTTGACTTAGCAACTGCATAAAGATTATATAGTTCTGTGGATCAGTCCGGAAATTGTCGTCGATTAAATAAAGATGATTGAGGATTGCACGGATAGTAGTGGCTCTAATACCATCGATTTCAGGATGTTGTTGTAATGCCAGAAAAAGCTCTAGCAGTGAGCTCGGTCGTTTAATGAAAACATCTTCCTGGCGGATTTCCAGGTAGCCCTGGCGTGTCTGAAATTGCTCATCCAGAACAATGACAGTACCTTCTTCTCGATCTAAAATGAGTTCTTCGCGAAATAACTGCAGTAAACGTTCATTCATCCGCTCCGCCCGCATGGCGTTTCGGTAGTAAGCCTGCATAAACTGTTCTACAGCTAAATTATCGGCATGATCCTGGTAACCGAATTTTTCTGCGATTAGGCTTTGATGCTCGAAGATCAAGCGATCTTCGCTACGACCTGCTAGTAAATGTAGTGCGTAGCGTACTCGCCAGATAAAATTTCTACACTCAAGTAAGCGTTCAAATTCCAGAGGTTCAAGAAACTCATGTTCGAGCAGACCATGGAGGCTCAGTGTATTGAAATGTCGCTGGGTGACCCATTTGATCATCTGTAAGTCGCGCAGCCCGCCAGGACCCTCTTTAATGTTTGGCTCAAGATTAAAGGCGGTATCAAAATATTTTTCATGCCGAGCTTGCTGTTCTGCCATTTTCGCTGCGAAGAACGAATCAGCTGGCCAGACCAGTTCAGGTTTGATTGCGGCTTTCAGTTGTTCAAAAAGACACTGATTGCCATCCAGTAAACGCGCTTCCATCAGGTTGGTTACAAACTGGACATCTAGCTTTGCATCTTCGCTGCACTGTACCACGCTGCGAACACTGTGGCCGGGATAAAAGCCGGCATCCCATAAAGTTCTTATAAAGTGCTCTATCAGTTCTGTTTGGGTGTTCTCATAAGTTTCAGGTAGCAGGATTAATAAATCAATATCTGAGTGTGGGTGTAGTTCACCGCGGCCAAAACCTCCGGCAGCAATCAAACTGATATTTGGATCAGCAGCTTGTTGTCGCCAGATTAATAATAGTAATTGCTCCAACGCCCAGGCGCGACTTAGGACCAGTTGGGTGACATCAATTCCTTTCCAGAAACTTGCAGCTAGCTGTGCATCGAGATTCTGAATAAGTTGTTGCAGTTGCGGAATTTCATAAGAGTCAGCAATATTTAGCTGTTCAAGCTGGCTGATCAGCTCTGTAGATAGGATTTTCTCAATATCTTCTGGTACAGAAAGACGAGAGCTTAGTCCGTTCTGCTGGGTTTCAGTAGCAAGCATTATAAATAGGCTCGGTGATTAGAGCGGGTCGCCGGCTAAGCGGGTCAGCACTTCAAAACCATCATCTGTAACTGCAATAGTGTGTTCCCATTGTGCAGAAAGAGAGCGGTCTCGGGTTTTTACTGTCCACTCATCATTCATTAAACGAGTATGTTGTTTGCCAGCATTGATCATAGGTTCGATGGTAAACACCATGCCAGGCTCGAGGATAATGTTGTTTTGCGGTGAGTCATAATGAAGTACCTGAGGTGCTTCATGGAAAACCTGGCCGATGCCGTGACCACAGTACTCACGGACCACTGAAAAATGATGAGATTCAGCATAATTCTGTATGGCGCGGCCAATATTACGTAAGTTTTCACCGGGCTTTATCATTTCTATGCCTAAGACCATAGCATCATGGGCGACTTCGGCAAGACGTTGAGCGCGAATTGGTGGTTTACCCACAAAAAACATTTTTGAAGAATCGCCATGCCAGCCATCCTTGATAACGGTAATGTCGATATTAATAATATCGCCATTTTTAAGTACCTTATCGCTTGGAATTCCATGGCAGACGACATCATTGACAGAAGTGCATATAGATTTTGGGAATCCACGGTAGTTCAGTGGGGCAGGTATGGCATTCTGGGTTTCAGTAATATAACGATGACAGATATCGTTCAGTTCATCGGTGCTTACACCCACCCGAACATGTTCTGCGATCATTTGTAAAACTTCACCAGTTAGCTGTCCAGCAACTCTCATTTTGTCTATATCTTGTTTAGATTTTAGTACAATAGCCATGCAATTCCTGCTTTAAAGTATTTGGTCAGTGTAACAATACTTATATTTTACGATAATTCGTCGAGTAAAATTGGTTATCTATGCCTTTTGGGCTACGACAAATCAAACTAAACTGTCCATACTAGCGTAGGACGCTACACTAAGCATGTTTAAAACAAGAAATCACTTTCGGGTTTGTTTATCAGGGATCAAACTATGCGTAAGGTTTTAAGAATTTTACTTCCCGTACTTTTAATTATTGTAGCGGGGATCCTCGCTTTTGTTGTTTTTCCCAAGTTAAAAACACCACCCGAAAAAGTAGATGACGTAAAAAAGGCGGTATTGGTAGATGCCATAGCAGTTGAGCGTCGTTCGCTACGCTTTAATATAAAATCACAAGGCATAGTTCGCCCAAGAACGGAAACTACGCTAGTTGCGGAGGTCTCAGGCAAAGTAACCCGGGTGGCATCCGAGTTTATTGCTGGCGGGTTTCTGGATAAAGGTGAAGTATTACTGGAAATTGATCCCAGTGATTACCGGGTTGGAGTCAAACGTGCACAAGCCACTCGCGCTTCCCGTATGGCACAGTTATCTTCCGAACAGGCGCGTTCTGATCAGGCATTGAAAGACTGGCGTCGTTTGCATCAAGGTGAAGGTAAGCCCAATGATCTGGTCTTACGTTTACCCCAATTGGCAGAAGCTAAAGCAAATGTCAGGGCAGCTGAGGCTGATTTGGAACGTGCCCAAAGAGATTTGGAACGCACCCGAATTCGTATGCCTTATGCGGGGATGGTACGCGAGAAGTTGGTCGATATCGGCCAATACGTGACCCCTGGTACCAGAGTTGGTGCAAGCTTCGCGGTTGATCGTGCGGAAATTCGCTTGCCAATAACAAATGAGGAACTTGCTTATATAGATTTGCCTCATTTCCGGGACCAAAACAAGGAAGCTCTGCCTCAAGCTGAATTATTTAGTGGTAATGCGGGCAATAGCTGGCTGGCAGAGATTGTCCGCTCTGAAGGTGTCATTGACGAGAAATCACGACAAATTTATCTGGTAGCACAAATCGATGACCCCTATGGTTTGTTAGGAAAAAGCAATCAGCAACCCTTGAAAATTGGTACTTTTGTAAGTGCAGAAATTGGGGGGCGCACAGCCAATGATCTGTTCGTGGTCCCTCGTCACTCATTAGGAGATGGCGATCAGGTAATGGTAGTGAGCACTGAAAATACCCTCGAATTTCGTGATGTAGAAATTGTTAGATCCACACCAAAAGAAGCATTTATAACATCTGGCCTGAATGATGGTGACAGAGTAATTACTACTGCGTTAACTGCACCAATCGACGGTATGGATATTCGTGTGCGTGGTGATGATCAGGCCCAGGAAGCTGAGGTTGAGCTTAACGAGGAAGTTTTCGAGGATGGCATCACTGACACCATTGCTGATGAGTCTGTAACAGATCCACTATCCACAGAAGATGATCCGCAGGCGATGTTTACGATTGAGGATACTGCTGACTCAGATGAGTATTACCAGGAATCAAGCGAAAACGATGTTGCTGATGATAGCGGAGATCTCTGATGCAGGAACGTAACTGGTATCAAGCCATAATTGCATGGTTTGCGCACAATTCAGTTGCCGCAAATCTTTTAATGGTTATTTTGTTAGCGGGTGGATTGTGGTCTGCCATGACTATCAAAAAAGAAATCCAGCCGAGTCTCGACATTAACTATGTAAACATCAACGTGCCTTATTTAGGCGCTGCACCGTCTGAAGTTGAAGAGGGGGTTTGTGTCAAAATTGAAGAGGCTATCGAGGATGTTGAAGGCATAGAAGAAATCGTCTCCTTTGCACGTGAAGGCATGGGTAGTGTTCAGGTAGAGGTTTCCGCTGATTACGATACCCTGGAGGTTCTCGATAAAATTAAATTACGGGTTGATAGTATTTCAACTTTCCCGGCTGAAACCGAGAAGCCAGTAATATCGAGGGCTGAATTTTCACAGTCGGTAATGTGGGTTTCAGTTTCCGGAAAGATTAGTGAGCGCAGTTTAAAAGAATATGCCAAGCAGGTACGTGAACGCATTGTCAGCAATACAATTGCTACCCGTGTTGATGTGGTTGGCGGCAGACCCTATGAAATTAGTATTGGGGTCACTGAGGAAACACTGAAAGAGTATGGTCTGACATTGGCAGGCGTCGCTCAGGAAATTCGTCGTGGATCTCTGGACTTGCCGGGTGGGGCTATTCAGACCGATGGCGGTGATATTCTCGTACGCACCAAAGGACAGGCATATACTGGCCTGGATTTTGAAAACATAGTAGTTCGCACTAATCCTGATGGGTCACGTTTGAAGGTTAGTGATATAGCTGAGGTAAATGACGGCTTCGTCGAGACTGAATCTTATTCCTTGCACAATGGAAATCCTGCGGTGTCCATTCGTGTTCTAGCTGTTGGTAACCAAAGCGAGCTCGAAATTGCCAGTCAGGTCCGTGATTACATAGACAGTATTCAAAGCGATTTACCAGAAGGTGTAAATGTCGATTACTGGGCGGATATTTCTTATTACCTGAAAGGTCGCCTGGATATGATGAACAAAAATCTATTCTTTGGTGCTCTGCTAGTTTTTGCTGTACTGGCTTTATTTTTACGGCTCAAACTTGCTTTTTGGGTAATGGTAGGCTTGCCAATTGCATTCCTGGGTACGCTTTGGTTTATGCAAGTACCTGGTGTGAGCATAAATATGCTCAGTCTGTTTGGATTTATTCTAGTTCTGGGTATAGTGGTTGATGATGCCATCGTTATTGGTGAGAGCGTGTATACCAATATTCGAGAGAAAGGGCACTCAGAAGAGAATGTGGTCGAAGGTGTCATGAATGTTGCAGTACCGGCTACATTCGGTGTTTTGACCACCATTGCCGCGTTTTTACCTATTTTGCTGATTTCCGGCATATCTGGTCAGTTTTTCGCTGCCATTGGTTGGGTTGTTATTCTCAGTTTGGTGTTTTCATTGGTAGAATCAAAATTAATTTTGCCAGCGCATCTGGTGCATATGAAGATTTCTGAGCCAGATCTGACTAAACCGATGGTTAGGTTTCAGCGGTTTTTCTCAGAGGGCTTACACAGGTTTGTAGATAACCGCTATTTACCGCTATTAGATCGCGCCCTCAAGCGACCCTATCTGACCCTGGCTTCATTTCTGGCTGTGTTTATTTTGTCTATAGGCTTGATAACAGGCGGTTTTTTACGTGTTGTTTTCTTCCCTGATATGGCAGGTGATTTTATCCAGGTTAGCCTGGAAATGAATGAAGGAACAGCTGCATCGGCAACCCATAAGGCGATGGACCAGGTCAGCGCAGCAATTGCTGAAGTAGATGCAGAGATCAGTCGCGAACTGGGTCATCCACCGGGTGCCGTTGTAGATACAACTTTCCTGTGGTCGCCAAGAGATACCAGAGGTAATGTTCTGGCGGAGCTGGTTAAAGGTGAAGCGATGCTAGTCGAGGCACCAGAGGTGACGCGCCGCTGGCGAGAAAAAGTAGGTGATATTCCAGGCATGAAACAACTGAGTTTTGCGAATGCAGGTGGGCCGGGTGGTGGACCTGCAGTTGCATTCCGTTTAATTGGTAGTAATCCAAAACAATTACGTGAGGCAGGTACTGCACTGGAGAAAAAAATTCGCGAGTATGAAGGTGTGAATGATGTGCGTAACTCATTTGAAGGTGGGGCACGTGAAATTAAACTACACATTCGTCCCGAAGCCCAGGCACTGGGTTTAACTTTATCGGATCTTGCTCGTCAGGTGCGTCAGGGCTTTTATGGTGAAGAAGTTCAGCGTATTCAGCGTGGTCAGGATGAAGTTCGGGTGATGGTGCGTTACCCCAAAGATAAACGAAACTCTGTGGGTTATCTGGAAGCCATGCGCATCAGAACACCAGCAGGTGACGAGGTACCATTCAACACTGTTGCAAATATTGAAATGTCATCAGCACCTACAGTTATTCGGCGTTTTAATGGTGAGCGCTCAATTACTCTGAGTGCTGAAGTAGACAAAGAAATTGCTGAACCTGGAAAAATTGCAGATGATATTCGTGAGGACTATCTGCCAAAACTGCTAGCGAGTTATCCGGATGTACGCTATCGGCTGGATGGTAATACGGCTTCACAAAAAGATATTGTTAGTGATCTCATCAATGGCGGTATGTTTGCCTTATTCCTGATTTATGCCTTAATGGCGATTCCTTTGCGTTCATATATACAGCCCTTATTAATAATGTCGGTAATCCCATTTGGTGTTATTGGTGCTTTGTTTGGTCATTGGCTGCTTGGCATTGATGTCTCCATGCTTTCATTCCTGGGAATTATTGCATTGGGTGGGGTTGTTGTTAATGACAGTTTGATTCTGGTAGATTTTGTGAACCGAGGCCGAAAAGCCGGGATGCGCGCAGTTGATGCTGCTAAAGAAGCTGCGAGTAAACGTTTCCGCGCTATTTTGCTGACATCGTTGACCACATTCCTTGGTTTGGTTCCAATTATCCTGTTTGAGAATAGTTTGCAGGCCAAGATTGTTATACCCATGGCTACATCCTTGGCGTTCGGAATCTTATTCGCAACGGTAATTACCTTGTTCCTGATTCCTGCGCTGTATCTGATTCAGGAAGATTTTCTCGGCTTCATGCGGCGTTTATTCCATCGTGGTAAACGCATACCTGCGGTAGTCGAAGAAGGTTAACCCTGGGTGCCAACGGTCCGGGAAATTCTCGCAGAAGCTCGTCAAAAATTGGCTGGGCATGCAGACGCACAACTAAAGGATCAGCTGAGTAATCGTTCCAGTGCTACTTTGGAAGCCGAATTATTACTAGCACAAGTATTAGATGTTGAGCGGTCCTTTTTTTACTCAAATCCTGAATCTGAACTAAGCTGGGCACAGCTTGATCGTTTTAAACTACTGTTACAACGGCGGTTGGATGGCGAACCTGTTGCCTATCTACTAGGGCAACAGGAGTTTTGGTCATTAGCTTTAAAAGTCTCAGCAGC
>CAXMRK010000117.1:0-3320 GCA_964195815.1 uncultured Acidimicrobiia bacterium
ATGGGCGCTATCCAGAGAATCCGGAACTGCAACAAAAAATTGCAGACTGGGTTAACCGGGGTGGTGTATTAGTCAGCGCCCAAGGTGCAGCAGATTGGGCTAGTAAGGCTTTTGCCAAAAAAGAAGCCAAAGATGAGATCAGTGATGGAAAAAACATTCCCGCAGCTAGCGAGGAAGCAATAAATGAAACGAAGGTTACAGAGACCATCAACAGACGCACATATGCCGATTATGGCAACGATAAAGCTCAACAAATCATAGGTGGTGCTATTGTTGAGACCCTGCTCGACCTGAGCCATCCACTGGCTTATGGCTATCAGCGTGAGCGTCTGCCGATGATGCGCAATGACCTCACCCTGTTACAGGAAGCATCGACACCTTACAGCACGGTTGCCGTGTTCAGCAAAGAGCCGCTTATCTCCGGATATATCGGTGCTGAGCAAATTCAGAAAATCGTGCACCAACCCGCTGTGATTGCCGATAGGCAAGGCAAAGGACTGGTAGTCCGATTTGCCAACAACCCCAATTTCCGCGGTTACTTTAAAGGCTCTATGCGCCTATATATCAACAGCCTGTTTCTCAGCGGAATGGTCGAAAAAACACAGATTGAAAAATGAGCACTTCACTATAAATCGGCTAGCTCACATATTGTACCTGTATCCCTGAATATGGCGCCGGGCAGATGCCACTGGGTGCAGGGCTGGACTGAAGACCATAGCCGTAGCTATGGCCTGAGGGAAGACCAATCCCAGTGGTATATGAACAAGCCAGGGCCGGGATAGGTATCGAGCCGGGCACAAGTGTGCCCTAGAGTTTATTTAAAATAATGCCATGTAATGTTAGTAGATCATTGGCTTATAGAGCGGCTCGCTACCGACTGGTGCAATATGTGGGCTAGGTATAAGCGTTCGACTTTGCTTCTTGCCCAGGGCGTTTTGCGTAGGAACTTTAGGCTTGATTTGATTGAAGGGTCGTTCTTAAAACAGCGGATATCTATACGCCGGGCCAATTCTGCCCAACCATATTTATCGACCAGTTGGTTTAGAAGCTGTTCAAGCGTAATCCCGTGTAATGGGTCATGATTGGCTGAATGACTCATTTTTCAATTTGCACCCTTGCTACTTCAGCAGAGAAACACTGATCAGCGCTATCCGCCGGCGCTGCATTTTAAGCCGATATTCCAGCTCCTTTACATGGCTATGAAAAGCCGTTTGCTGCCAGCGGTCCATTAGTTTTTCGCCGACTTCATTGGCGCGTTCAGTTTGTAATTCCTGCCATTCAAGAATGGTATTTTTAAACTGCTGGTATTCCTTCTCAATCAATACTTTCCAGTTCTTGCCCAGCTGTGCATCTAGCAACTGTCTTTCTGCACGAATAAATTCCATATTCAATCGCGCCCGTAAAATACGGAATTTGGGTACCCGTCGTAAACCTGATGCCAGTCCACCAACTCGACAAATATTAATAAACCATTTGGTCAAATCGAACTGCCACCAGCGAATACCATTGCGGTAATCGCTCTGGAACATATGATGGAAATTATGATAACCCTCGCCCCAGGTGAGTAGCGCTAGCACCCAGTTATCGCGTGCGCTGTTGTCTTCTGTATAGGTCTGCTTGCCCCAAAAATGGGCCAGCGAATTGATAAAGAAAGTGAGGTGATGAGCGACAAATAAACGTAGAACCCCTGCCAATAAAACTACGCCCCAAAACTCACCCAACATCCAGCCTAACAACATGGGTACGCCAATATTCATAAACGCGGTTAAGGGCCAATACCAGCGGTGTTGCCACATTACTACTGGATCACGCTGCAGATCTGGGGCATTACTAAAGTCGGTATAGCCTGAGGGATAATCGCGCAGCATCCAGCCGATATGCGAATACCACAAACCTTTTCCGGCGGAATAGGGGTCTTTTTCATTCTGGTCCACATACTTGTGGTGATTGCGGTGTTGGGAGGCCCAGATCAAAATGCTGTTTTGCAGGGTTTGTGCACCCCAAATCGCTAAAAACCAACGCAACAAAGGATGAGCTTTATAGGTACTGTGCGCCCATAGACGATGATAGCCGGCGGTAATAGATAAACCATTAAGCAGCCAGAACAGGGCAAACAAACCCCAGGCTGTTGCCGAAAAACCATGGCTGAAACCATACCAGGGGACAACCATCAGCGATACCAATGCGGTAGCAATAAACATAAATGTTGTACTAAATAGTAGTGCTGGTTTTTTTGTTTGTGAGTGCATAAATTTCCATTCTCAACAACAGGCAAATACACCCATTGGTATTGGTATTTTAATCAGACAGCATTATAGAGTATCTCAGGGTATTTACAGACACCGACTTTAACCTGTCACTTTTCTAAGTAATGCGCGGCCGATAAATCGAGCTTTGTTGGATGCAGAAAAACGACCTAGATTGCTCTTCACGATACCTTTGGTAAAGCGAGTACGCTTTGAATAATCAATTTTTACATCAACGATTACCGGCTTGTTTTGTGCAGCATATGCCAACGCCTGTTGAATCCCTTGTTCCAGCTCAGAGTCATCCTTAATGCAAATGAATTCACAACCGGTTGCATCAGCGAGACTGTTTATTTTCATCTCGTGCAGCACGGTACAGGTTTTACGGTTATAGGGAATTTCCTGAGCTTGAGCGATTTGTGACAGTTCACCATCATTAAACACAAAATAAACACCACCCAGCTCGAGTGATGAAGCCGTTAGGGTTTCCATACATGTCATCAAAAATGCCCCGTCACCGATAATGCCTACTACCTGCTTGTCGGGGTGGACCAGTTTTGCCGCTGTGACTGCGGGTGTGCAATAACCCATACAATTAAAGTCCGTGGGCGAAATAAAACTGCGCGGGGCAAGAATCGGCATCAGTTCTGCGACTAAAAACGTGTGATTACCATCGTCTGAAACCACAATCGCATCAGACTCCAACTGCTGTCGTAATTCGCTGAAAAACCTGCCGGGGTTAACCCTGCCCTTGCTATCGTGCTTAAACCATTCCTCTGTATAGGCCTGTTTGTCGGCTTTGATCGTTGCAGCTAAATTTGGATTCGTCGACTTTGGTTCGCCCAGGGCTTGTAACGCTTGCAAAAGCGCTGATAACACGGCTTTTGAGTCACCTTCTATACTGATTGACGCCGGATAATTGGCGCTAAAGACCTCAGGGTTTATATCGATATGAATCAGGTTTGCCGGAGGCGTTACGCCGAAACTCGCCGTGGCTATCTCACTAAAGCGGGTGCCAACGGCTACTACCAGTACTGGTTTAACTACGAGGGAGGGACGCGTACCTATCGGGCA
>CAXMRK010000118.1:0-5001 GCA_964195815.1 uncultured Acidimicrobiia bacterium
GTCAATGTATCAACTGGAGATTCAGTATGGTGCAGGGAAATCAATCCTGGTCTCGCCAAAGGATATTGAAGGATTTTTAGAGGCGATTAAGCAAAGATAGGGCTCATATACAAAGCTAGAACAAGAACAGACACACATTAATAGATCTGAAGTGACATAATCGGCAAGAATCTGAAAGTGCTGTAGGATGAGCCCTATGCAGTGCTTGTTCCGGGTTGTTTGAATACTGGATAAATAAGCTTAATAACACCATGTTGCCCATTGGCGATGCAGACTTTGAGTAGAATAAATGAGTTTATTTAACGAATTAAAACGGCGGAATGTATTCAAAGTAGGTGTTGCCTATCTGGTATTAGCGTGGATAGTGGTTCAGGTTACCGATACCGCTGTACCAGCTTTACGTTTGCCTGAGTGGGTTAATTCACTGGTATTTTTATTCGGCCTGATCGGCTTCCCTTTCGCGATATTCTTTGCCTGGGCATTTGAAATGACCCCCGAAGGCGTAAAGAAAGAGTCCGAAGTGGAGCGTGATGAATCCATTTCCCAGACCACAGGTAAAAAACTTGAATACACAATAATTGGGCTATTGATTCTTGCGTTGGGTTATTTTTTCTGGAGTTCTACTAATCAGGGCACACCTCAGCTTGTAGAGCAAGCGGCACTGAAGAGTGAAGCTACTCAGGAAATTAACAGCGATGACATCAATAGTGCTACTGACAATATAAACCCAGCTTCTATAGCAGTGCTGGCTTTTACCGATATGAGCCAGGATAAAAACCAGGAATATTTTTCTGACGGAATTACCGAAGAAATTCTTAATGTATTGGTTAAAATAAATAGCTTAAGCGTTTCTTCCAGAACCTCTTCATTTCAGTTTAAAGGTCAGGAACTGGGTATCCCTGAAATTGCCAGGCAGTTGAAGGTACGTCATATCGTTGAAGGTTCGGTGCGTAAATCCGGCGGTACCATTCGTATAACAGCGCAATTAATTGATGCTGAAAATGATAAGCACCTCTGGTCTGAATCTTACGATCGCCCACTGAATGTAGAGAATATTTTTGCTATTCAAGACGAGATTGCCCAGTCAATTGTTGCCGCACTTAGCCAAACTCTAGGCGTAGTGAAAGCAGCTGACACTTTGGTAATTCCAACTACAGATAACCTCAGCGCCTATGATTTGTTTTTAAAAGCAAGGCCACTATTTCAGGCACGGGTAGATCTGGATAAGGCAGATGAGCTATTGGTGCAAGCCCTTAAACTTGACCCTCAATATGCTCAGGCCTGGGAAATGCATGCGGCGTTGCAAACATTAATGTATGAGTATGGTTATTCAGGGCAAATCTCTCGAAATGAAGCAGAAAAGCGTGGAATTGACTATGCAGAGCGAGCTCTGGCAATTAATACCAATAGTGCAACAGCACTAGCAGTGCTGGCAAAAACACGCAGTAACAGATTAGAAGAATTACGTGAAAAGGTTGATATCACTGAGTTGTTCGCTGATTTTAATCGGGCGTTAAGCCTTGAGCCACGTAATGCATCCACTTTAAATTGGCGCGGATTGCTCCATTTGACGGTGGGTAACTTAGAGTTGGCTTATCGTGATTTTGCTAGTTGTATCAGCTATGAGCCTTATTATGAACCTTGCCTTGAAAACCACATGGTGATGATAGGTATTCTAAAAAACGACCAGGAAGGACTTGATGCTTACCTGAAATTGCTTAATTTAGGGGTGATGAAGATAGAGTATGCTGACACTTGGTTATTAGCGCGTATGGATCAAGAGCTGGCTTTTAAGTCAGTGACTAATAGCACCCGTTCGTTACATGGGTTTCGCCGTCAGGATGATCTCTTTCAGGCAATGAAAAATCCGCAGGGTGATCATAGCGAACTGGTGGCAGATATTAATGAGTTTTGGCAAGCACAGCCTGATAGAGACGCTGCTGCACTGGTATGGATAACTATGGGGCTGGGTGACTTTGATGTCCTTCCAAATACCGGCTCTCAATGGCTCAAGTCAGCAAAGGCCTATCGCCAGTCATCTCAATTTCAAGCTTATATTATTAAAGCCGGTATCTTCAATTACTGGAAAAAACAGGGCTTCCCACCGCAATGTCGCCCCCTTGGCGATGATGGTTTTGAGTGTGACTGATGAAAATATTAATCCGTAATCTTGCTCGTTGTACTACTGAAGCAGAATTAAAAACGCTGTTTGAAAAATTTGGCAGTGTACAATATTGTGATGTGGTAATAGACCGAGCTAGCGGCGATTCCAAGGGGTTTGCCTTTGTGGAAATGCCAAAGCCCGGAGAAGCTAAAGTAGCGATGAAAAATCTGAATAATAAAACTGTTGCCAATAACAAAATCCGGGTTAAAAAAGCGGAAGATAAAAAGGTATAAGCAGGGACCCAAAGTACTACTTTTTAGGCGGCATGATTCCGGGCGCTTGCCCGGCATTACTGCTAGCCAGCTGTGGTAGTTGTTTTATTACCCCCCCAATAATAGCAATCCACAAACTCAAGGAGTTAATATATGTTAAAGGCAGAATATCAAACACGTGGCCCCATTCCTCAAGATGTCATTGAAGCAGTGCCATTGCAAATACCTGAACTGACAGAAGGCCAGGTGTTACTGGAAATGCTGGCAGCGCCAATAAATCCATCTGATGTGCTGACCTTAACTGGGCAATACGGCATTTTGCCGCCGCTACCTGCTATTGGCGGCAACGAGGGCGTGGCTAAAGTGGTGGAACATGGCCCCAATGTTACCGCTCCCGAGCTTGGACAAACCGTGTTATTGCCAATGGGTATCGGTACCTGGGCAACGCATATGGTCGCTGATGCCAAAACGCTGGTGCCACTGCCGAATGGTGTTGATCCCATCCAGTTGTCAATGATAACCATCAATCCGCCTACGGCCTCGTTGCTACTGAGCGAGTTTGTTGATTTACAGGCAGGCGACTGGGTGATACAAAACGCCGCGAATTCCGGCGTGGGTTCGTATTTAATCACCCTGGCAAAGTTGCGTGGCTTGAAAACCGTTAATGTGGTGCGCCGCGAGTCTTTGGTGAAACCTTTGCTGGCTGCTGGTGCAGATGTGGTATTGGTTGATGGCCTCATCGATGGTCTTAGTTTGGCAGAAAGAGTAAAGGCGGCCACAGCTGGCGCGGCTATCAAGCTGGGTATTGACGCTGTTGGTGGTGTTGCCAGTGCTCAGCTGGGTGAAACACTGGGCGAGGGGGCAACCCTGGTTAACTATGGCGCTATGAGTGGCGAGCCATGCACATTGGCTCCGACAGTGATTATCTTCAAAGATATTACCGTGCGTGGCTTCTGGTTGGCCAAGTGGTTCCGTACTGCCACAACAGAGCGGCAGAGAGAAGTATTTGCAAACATCACCGGATTAATCGCTGCCGGCAAGCTTTCAGCGCCTATTCATGCAAGCTACGAGGTTAAGGATATCAAGCAAGCTGTAGCGGTTGCCGCCGGCGGTCAACGCAATGGTAAAGTTATTATCGTCAATGCCAAAGCTAGCGCATAAAGCTGATTAACCAGGCAAAATTGGCAAATATAAACAATTTCGTTGCCACTATGACCTATTGCACATGCGCAGCAGTGCTGACTAAGCGTACTATGTGATCCAGTTACCAAGTTTCGTCGGAGAAACATTATGCAAATTAATTATCGTTCTTATAAATTACTGCTGGGAATTGCGGTGCTGTTACCAGCTTTAGCAATAGCCGGATCTTCCAAAGAAGAGCAGTGGGAATTCGCGGCCAATGATGATTCAAGCCTGAGTATCGAGAACATTAATGGCGATATTATTATTAGCGCCTCAGAAGGTGACCAGATTCTGGTTACAGCGATACTGAGTGCAAGCACGGATGATGGCCTGGAAAAACTCAGAATCGAGCTGAACGAAGAAGATGGTGATATCAATTTTGTAACCCATCACAAAAAATCTTCTGCAAGCTGGTTCCACTGGGGTGGCTCGGATGGACAGGTTTCCTATACCGTTAGTTTGCCTTCATCAGTTGATTTGAAAAGTATTGAAACAGTCAACGGTGATGTTGAAATTGAAGGGATTGCCTCAACTGCTATGGTAAGTACGGTTAACGGTGATTTACGCTGTAGTGGTCTGACAGGAAATGCAGAATTGGAAACAGTGAATGGCAGCATTAAGGTGCAATTCGCAAAATTTGATGATTCACAAAAAGCCAGTCTTGATACCGTTAACGGATCGGTTACGGTGTACTTGCCCGCCAATGCTTCTGTCAATATAGAAGCTGAAACTGTGAATGGCAGCATCAAAGCTGGTGACTTTAATCTACAAGCCAACAAAGGCCGTTATGTGGGTTCAGATCTCAATGGTGTGGTCGGTGGTGGCGATGCCAGACTGGCGCTTGAAACGGTTAATGGTTCAATTAAAGTAAAATCCGGGGAAGACTAAAATACTTTCTTGGTAATTAAAGGGGAATTCGAATAAGGGCCGCTTTTGCGGCCTTTGTTTTGTCTGCTCTCAGTAGCTAAGCTAGGCCTGTAAGTTGCGAATCGGAGGGTGCAGCGGCGTATAATAAGCCGGTAAATGAGGGTTGCCCGAATAGAGTTTCTTGGAGCTTTGAATAATGTACAAATCGTCGCTATTATTCCTATTATTGTTTTTTTCAGCGCCAGCTATAAGCGATAAAACAGATAAACTTGCTGAGCAGGCAAGAGGATTAAGCCAAACTTTTGGTGCTCAGTTAAAACAACAGCTGCAGCAAGGCATGCAGGCCAGAGGACCCGTGACTGCCCTGGATATCTGTAATCTACAAGCACCTGCTATTGCCAAAACACAGGAACAGGCTTCTGGCTGGTCTGTTGGCCGCACCAGTATGAAAGCACGCCTAGAAAGCAACCGCCCCGATACCTGGGAGCTTTTAACTTTGCTGGATTTTGAAAAACAGAAAGCAGCAGGAGTGGATTTGGCTGGTATGGAAAATTATGCTGTAGTTCAAAGCGAAGG
>CAXMRK010000119.1:0-2806 GCA_964195815.1 uncultured Acidimicrobiia bacterium
TATAGTTTTCTGGGTGGTGCGATTTATACCCCAGAGGATAAGCTTGAAAAGCTGAAGTTTGAAGACTTTCAGGATGAGCCCATCAAAATAACTGCTGACGAGGGCTGGATTTCAATGATTCAGCATTATTTCTTCGCCGCCTGGATACCACACCCTGAACAAGATGTAGTGTACTCAACCGCAGTCGTTGATCCAACGGGTTGGCCTCGCTATATTGTGCGTGCAGTAGCCCCACAAGTGAGTGTAGCTGCAGGTGCTAATCACGAATTTAGGGATCAACTTTATGTAGGTCCAAAACTTCAGGACGAACTTGATGATGTTGCCCCTGGTCTGAGCCTTACCGTTGATTACGGTATCTTTACGGTCATGTCCAAACCGTTATTCTGGTTGCTCTCATTTTTTCATAGCATGGTTAGTAACTGGGGCTTTGCGATTATTTTGCTGACTCTGACAGTGAAATTAGCCTTCTTTAAATTGACCGAAGCACAGTACAAATCAATGGCGCGTATGCGCAAGTTGCAGCCGCGGATTGAGCAGATGAAAACCCGTTATGGCGAAGACAAGCAGCGCATGAGCCAGGAAATGATGAAGCTCTATAAAAAGGAGAAAGTGAATCCTTTGGGCGGCTGTTTACCAATGCTGGTACAGATACCGGTATTCATCGCCTTGTATTGGGTGTTGCTGGAAAGTGTAGAGTTGCGCCAGGCACCATTTATGCTCTGGATTCAAAACCTGAGTGCAAAAGATCCATACTTTGTGCTGCCCGTGCTCAATGGTATCTTTATGGTACTTACTCAGCGTCTAAGCCCAACCCCGGGTATGGACCCTATGCAACGAAGAATCATGCAGGCAATGCCAATTGCATTTTCTGTTATGTTTGCCTTTTTCCCGGCCGGTCTGGTGTTGTATTGGGCAACAAATGCCGGGTTGTCGTTACTACAGCAATGGTATATCACCCGTAAGATTGCGGCGATGGACTGATTGCGCCAGCTGAAAGAGCGAATTAGCTTCAGAACCCGGTGTTGGTTATTACCCTCACCGGGTTTTTTTATTTTATTGGGGGCAATTGTTGGTAAACTTTGCTTGTGAAAATACAAGACCGACAATAGGCACGTGAGTCATACAGACACAATTGCAGCAATTGCCACAGCACCAGGAAATGGCGGTGTCGGAATTGTTCGCGTTTCAGGCTCAAATCTTATCGAGATTGCTCAGGGCTTGCTTGGTAAGAAATTACCCGAGCCCCGCAATGCTCGGTTTTGTAGCTTTTACGACAGCTCGGGCGTTGTGATAGATACCGGTCTCGCCATAAGCTTCCCTGCACCTGGTTCTTTTACTGGCGAAAACGTACTGGAATTACAGGCTCACGGTGGCTCAGTGATATTGTCCATGCTGTTGGAAAGGGTATTGCAGTTAGGTGCCAGGCAGGCACGCGCAGGAGAGTTTTCAGAACGCGCTTTTTTAAATGGCAAGTTGGACCTGGTTCAGGCCGAAGCTATCGCCGATCTGATTTCCTCATCTAGCGCTCAGGCTGCACGCGCTGCTCAGCGTTCTTTGTCGGGACTGTTTTCGGCAAGAATAAATGCTTTACTCGAAGAGCTCACAGCTATTCGTGTATTTGTAGAGGCCGCCATCGATTTCCCGGAAGAAGAAATTGATTTTCTTGCAGATTCTGATATCTCTGAACGCTTGCAGCAGGTCATAGCTGATATCCAAAGATTGATTCAAGAGGCTCAACAAGGACAACTGTTACGAGACGGTATCGAGTTGGCAATAGTGGGTCGTCCGAATGCTGGCAAATCCAGTCTATTAAATCTACTGGCCGGCGATGAACTGGCGATTGTTACCGATATACCAGGGACCACCAGGGATGTCGTCCGGCAACAGATTTTAATAAATAACCTGCCGGTTTATGTGGCCGATACTGCGGGTTTACGTAAGACTGAAGACCTGATTGAGGCCGAAGGTGTCAGGCGTGCATTACAACATCAGGAAAAAGCAGATCTGGTGTTGTTGGTTGTAGATGCCAGTACTGAAAACCTGGAAGATTTACCGGTTATACCGGATCCTAAAAGAACCATCGTTGTCTGGAATAAAGAAGATTTAATTGTCGATAAAGCAGCCCAATTACCGTTGGTTAATGGGCTGGATTCTGTGCTGATATCTACCCAGAGCGCGAGTGGTTTGGAGTTATTGAAACAAAAAATTCTTCAGCATGCTGGAATTACAGAATCCAGCGAAGGGGTGTTTTCTGCACGCCGCCGCCATCTTGATGCACTGGCGCGAACCGAAGCCTTAGCACAACATGGCCTGCTGCAGCTTTGCGAGTATGCGGCACCAGAATTGCTGGCTGAAGATTTACGTCAAGCACAACAAACGCTGGGTGAAATTACAGGGAAATTCAGCAGTGACGATTTATTAGGAGAGATCTTTTCCAGTTTCTGTATTGGTAAATAATATAATGCAACTGTAAATACGATATGTTGTCACATTAACATTGGTTTTCCGAAGATTAATAAAAATAATTTGAGACAGACAAGTGATCAGACTTAAAGGGGTTCAAAGACATTTTCATATAGGTGGTCAGGTGGTTCGAGCCCTTGATGGCATTGACCTGCACGTCAAGAAAGGTGAGTTTGTGGCGATTATGGGACGTTCCGGTTCTGGCAAAACAACCCTGCTCAATATGCTGGGTTGTATGGATCAACCGGATCAGGGTGAATATTGGTTGGACGGTGTTAATGTGGCAACCCTGGATGATGATGCGCTGTCTGCAGTAAGAAACCACAAACTAGGGTTTGTTTTT
>CAXMRK010000120.1:0-6856 GCA_964195815.1 uncultured Acidimicrobiia bacterium
CAAAATATGAATTAACAAAGCCCATGCAGTTTAACTGTATGGGCTTTGTTATATTAAAAGAAAATATCACGGCGAATAATTGGGGAAATGCGACTGTACCAGTGGCCGACGGAGGAGCTAAATTGTACAGTTCTTGAAAAAATCACCCGCCGCGCCAGCCCAAGACCGGGACGACATAGGCCTGTTCTAGCGCTTTTTAAGCAGGCGTTTATCAGCCCCGTCTTTATACACTTTAGCAGCAGCAATAAGTACATCAGGGTGCAGGCGGACTTTGTAATCAGGATTGGTGTACATGAAATTAATAATGCCGTCCGTGCCAATTAAAAATGTAGCGGGTGCCGGCAGTGCTTGATGCTGTTCACCGGATGCTGCGATTAAATCAATTCCAAAATTCTTATACCGATCAATCGTTTCTTCGTCGACCTGAAAAGCGATTCCAAATTTCTTGGCAGCATTCAGTTTGGCATCAGAATAGATCGTGTATTTAACCTCAGGCTCTTTCAGACTTTCATACAGTATTTCAGGTTTATCGGTGCTTAAAAACCAGACATCAAAACCGAGTTCCAGGAGCTCCTTTTCAGCGTGGCGGAGCTCTGACAAATGCATATTGCAATAAGGGCACCATCCGCCTCGGTAAAATGTCAGAACAACTGGTTTTTCCAGTTTTTCCGGATTGATAGAGATCAGCTTTCCAGTAACATCCCGGATTTCAAATTGAGGCGCTTTCATCCCTGGAAGTAATGGTGTGACAGACTCTGCGTTAACCGCAATGCCATAGTCTAAAGAAGCAGCATTACTATTGAGTGGGAGTAGTAGGATCAGCATGGCTGCGAGGCTAACTATGATTAATCTGCTTTTACTGATTTCTGACATTGTAGTTCCCTGTTTAATTTGTGTACCTAGCCAAGACCTGCAAAGACAAAGTGTTCTTTCAAATGCCTGGGGTTAACCCCGGCCGCTATCCAGATGTGACTCAGACTATAGATTCCCAGCTCAGATATTGGCAAGATCGCCTTTTTGTTCCAACCATGTTTTACGATCAGATGCACGTTTTTTGCCTAGCAGCATATTCATCATCTGGGTGGTTTCCATAGCATCATCGATGGTTAGTTGAACCAGTCTGCGGGTATCCGGGTCGATGGTGCTTTCGCGTAATTGTAGTGGATTCATCTCACCAAGACCTTTAAAGCGGGTTTCAGAAACTTTGCCTTTAAGATTTTCAGCCTTGATGCGTTCATATAATGCACGCCGCTCTTCTTTATCGAGTGCATAGAAGGTTTGTTTACCAACATCAATTCTATATAGCGGTGGCATGGCAACGAAAATGTGCCCAGTTTCAACCAGACAGCGGAAATGTTGTAGGAACAGAGCACACAATAGTGTGGCAATATGCAATCCGTCGGAATCTGCATCTGCAAGAATAATGACTTTTCCGTATCGAAGATCGGAAATGTTGTCGTTACCGGGGTCAACACCAATAGCGACAGAAATATCGTGAACCTCATTGGATGACAGGATTTGTTCTGAATCGATTTCCCAGGTATTTAGAATCTTGCCGCGTAATGGCATGATGGCCTGAAACTCGCGGTTTCTAGCCTGTTTGGCGGAGCCACCAGCAGAGTCGCCTTCAACCAAAAATAATTCTGTCAGGCTCATGTCCTGAGAAGAACAATCAGCTAGTTTTCCGGGTAATGCGGGCCCGGAGGTAACTCGTTTACGAACCACTTTTTTAGCTGACTTCATGCGCCGCTGGGCGTTACTGATAGCCAGGCGTGCGATGGCTTCGCCATCATTTACATTATTGCTGAGCCAGATAGTGAAAGCATCTTTTACCACCCCGGAAACAAAAGTTGCTGCGCCTCGTGATGATAGTCTTTCTTTGGTTTGCCCAGAAAATTGTGGGTCTTTTAATTTAACTGAAACAATAAACGCAATTTTCTCCCAGATATCTTCAGGAGCCAGACGCATGCCACGTGGCAGCAGGCTGTGATGTTCACAGAACTCCCGTAATGACTCAACTAAGCCAGTGCGCATCCCATTAACATGGGTGCCTCCCTGTACAGTTGGTATGAGATTGACATAGCTCTCTTGCAGTAAGCCACCCAAAGGTAACCAACAGAGAGACCATTCAACTTCTGATTCGTCACCTTTAAACTCACCAGAAAAGGGCACTTCTGGTAGTTTTTCATCATCAATTAGTGCTTCTAGCAAGTAATCGCTTAAGCCGTTTTCAAAATACCAACTGTCTTTTTGGTCATTTTTTTCTTCAAATAAATTTACCGTTAAGCCGGGACAGAGAACAGCTTTAGCTCTGAGAAGATGACGAAGTTTAGCCATTGCAATTCGACTTGAATCAAAGTATTGCGGGTCTGGTAGAAATCGTATACGGGTGCCTGAATTACGCTTGCCAACCTCAGCAATCTGTTTTAGATCAGCTGATTTGTCTCCACCTTCAAACTGAATGAAATACTCGTTGCCATCACGTTTAATCCAGACATCCAGCTTACTCGACAGTGCATTTACAACCGAGACACCAACGCCATGCAGTCCACCAGAAAACTGATAATTTTCGTGATTAAATTTACCACCTGCGTGGAGTCGGGTGAGAATTAGTTCAACCCCTGGAATACCCTCTTCAGGGTGAATATCAACCGGCATTCCACGGCCATCATCAGCAACTTCAATTGAGCCATCTTTGTATACACTGACATCAATACGGCGGGCAAAGTTTGATAAGGCTTCATCAACTGAGTTATCAACAACTTCCTGAACCAGATGGTTCGGGCGAGTAGTATCTGTGTACATGCCGGGTCGGCGGCGTACGGGATCCAGTCCAGAGAGGACTTCGATATCCTCTGCACGATATTGTTTGCTCATTGAATTCAGCGTAATTATTGAGAGATAAAAAGATAGTTTACCCGAAGATAGGGCTGTGCATGTATATGCGAGTAGAAAAAATATATGCTTGAGTTGTTGCCAGACTTATAACCGTATTTGTTTGTCTGAGAACGGTCATTTTATTGAGTTTTATTTACAGAATGATTCTTTTGCTCGTAAAGAAAATCAAATTGGCTCTTAATTCGCTCCCCACGGGTGAGGATGAAGCCGTATAATATGCTTCCAGAATGATCGTAAACTGTGATCGTATTTTTAGCCCTTCGGGCAGCAGGTTCTGGTATGGCTTCTCTAATCTTCGTTACTGGTGGTGTAGTTTCTTCTCTTGGGAAGGGTATCTCCGCTGCTTCGCTTGCATCCGCGCTGGAAAGCCGCGGCCTCAAAGTTACTATGATTAAGCTCGATCCCTATATAAATGTGGATCCTGGCACTATGAGCCCGTTCCAGCACGGTGAGGTTTTTGTAACCGAAGACGGTGCTGAAACTGATCTCGATCTTGGGCACTATGAGAGATTTATCCGTACCCGCATGGGTAAAGTTAATAATTACACGACGGGCAGAATTTACTCGAACGTCATCGCTAAAGAACGTCGTGGTGATTATTTAGGTGCCACAGTCCAGGTCATTCCCCATATTACAGATGAGATCAAAGAAGGTGTTGAAAAAGCTGCCGAAGGCTTTGATATTGCCATGGTTGAGATCGGCGGTACTGTCGGTGATATAGAATCTTTGCCATTTTTAGAAGCCATTCGACAGTTAGGTGTTGAGTATGGCAACAAGGCGATATTTATGCATCTGACTTTGGTGCCATATCTAAAGGCTGCCGGTGAAGTAAAAACAAAACCAACTCAGCATTCTGTTAAAGAGCTACGTTCAATTGGTATTCAGCCAGATGTATTGCTCTGTCGATCTGAACGCATGTTGACGGAAAATGAACGTAAAAAAATCGCCTTATTTACCAATGTTCCGGAAAAAGCAGTGATTTCTGCAGTTGATGTAGGAAATATCTACCGCTTGCCTGTTTATTTCCACCAACAGGGTCTGGATGATATCGTGCTGGAAAAATTAGGCATTGAGGCACCCGCTGCTGACCTCTCGGACTGGATTGAAGTTGACGATCGCATGCAAAACAGTTTGCACGAAGTTACCGTAGCGATGGTGGGCAAATATGTAGAGCACTCAGATGCCTATAAGTCATTGACAGAGGCCTTGCACCACGGTGGCCTTAGGCAACGAATTAATGTCAAAATTCGTACTGTTGACTCATCGAAAGTTAATCATGAAGGTCTGGAGACTATAGGTGATGTGGATGCCATCCTGGTTCCTGGTGGTTTCGGCCCACGTGGTTTTGAGGGTAAAGTAAAAATTATTCAATATGCACGTGAAAATAAAATCCCATATCTTGGGATTTGTTACGGCATGCAAGCGGCTGTGGTTGAATACGCCCGCAATGTATGTGGCATGGAAGATGCAAACACCACCGAAAATAATCTTGAAACTCCATATCCGGTAATAGCCATGATCACCGAATGGCTGGATTCCAGCGGCAAACGTGAAGTTCGCAACGATGATTCAGATATGGGTGGCACCATGCGTTTGGGTGGGCAACGTTGTCGGTTACGCTCAGGTACTTTGGCGCGTAAGGTCTACGGGGAAGATGTAATCGTCGAGCGGCATCGGCATAGATATGAGTTTAATAATAACTATCGCTCCGAATTGAAAGAAAAAGGAATGATTTTATCGGGAGTGTCCACTGACGAAACTCTGGTAGAAATGATAGAGCTTGAAGATCATCCGTTTTTCCTCGCCTGTCAGTTCCATCCCGAATTTACCTCAGCGCCCCGTGGCGGACATCCGTTATTCAATGGATTTATTGAGGCAGCATTACGATTTCAGCAACAATCAACTGGTGAAATCAACGAAGGAGTAGCACGTTTGTGAGTTTACCGATTTCATCGTTAATGGATTTGTGTTCGTTTAAGGTCGGTGATGGCCAGCCTCTATTCCTGATAGCGGGTCCCTGTGTGATTGAATCAGAGCAGTTGGCAATGGATACAGCAGGCCAGCTTGCAGAGATTTGTGATGCGCTCGGCATTCCTTTTATTTACAAGTCATCTTTTGATAAAGCCAATCGTTCCTCAGGTACCAGTTTTCGGGGCCCGGGGATTGATGAAGGTTTACGGATATTGGCTAAAGTAAAAGCAGATATTGGTGTGCCGGTGCTTACAGATGTACACGAAGATACCGATATAGAACAGGTTGCAGCGGTTGTAGATGTCATGCAAACCCCGGCTTTTCTTTGCCGACAGACCAACTATATTCAGCGTGTTGCTAGAGCTGGCATACCGGTGAATATTAAAAAAGGACAGTTTCTAGCACCTTGGGATATGCGCCACGTCGTGGAGAAAGCGAAAGCCACAGGCAATCAGCAGATTATGGTTTGTGAGCGCGGCGCTTCTTTTGGTTATAACAATCTGGTATCAGACATGCGTTCATTGGTAGTAATGCGCGAAACCGGTTGTCCAGTGGTTTATGATGCGACCCATTCTGTGCAATTACCTGGAGGGCAAGGGGCATCTTCAGGTGGTCAGCGAGAATTTATTCCACCATTGGCACGCGCAGCTGTAGCTACGGGTGTTGCTGGATTATTTATGGAAACCCACCCAAATCCGGATAAAGCATTATCTGATGGACCCAATGCCATGCCACTGGGGCGGATGAAAGAATTATTGGAACAGTTAAGAGATTTACACGAGTTTACCTGGAAAAATGCCCTGTTAGAGCACCAGATTTAATCGCAATCCATCTTGAGAAACAATCATGAGTGAAATAAGTAGTCTGCACGCCCGAGAAATTCTCGATTCGCGTGGTAATCCAACTCTCGAAGCAGAAGTTCGTTTTAAATCTGGTGTGTGCGCCAGCGCAGCCGTACCTTCAGGTGCATCGACAGGTAGTCGTGAAGCCGTTGAGTTACGTGATGGTGACCCTAATCGGTATGCCGGCAAGGGTGTTCAAAAGGCTGTTGCCAATGTTAATAATATAATTGCGCCAGCTTTACTGGGTCAAAATGGTATGGACCAACGGGCCATAGATACGGCCATGATCGAGCTCGATGGTACTGCCAATAAAGGTCATTTAGGTGCTAATGCCCTGCTTGGCGTGTCACTTGCGGTAGCCAGAGCAAAGGCAGCTGAAAATGGCCAGAGTTTGTGGCAGTCCCTATTGGCCGAGGACGCCCCAAGTTTACCTGTACCAATGATGAATATTATCAATGGTGGCGCACATGCTGATCATAGCGTGGATATGCAGGAGTTTATGATTCTGCCAGTTGGTCTGCCTAGTTTTAGTGAAGCTCTGCGTTGTGGTGTTGAAATTTTTCATGCGCTTAAATCGGTATTGAAAAAACAGGGAATGAACACAGCTGTTGGTGATGAAGGTGGTTTTGCTCCCAACCTGCCATCCAATGTGGCAGCATTGGACACAATTCTAAATGCCATAGAAAAAGCCGGCTATCGCGCAGGTAAAGACGTTTATCTGGGACTTGATGTTGCCAGTAGCGAATTTTATCGTGACGGCAAATATCATCTGGACTCAGAAAACCGGAGTTTTGATGCCCAGGGTTTTAGCGATTATATGGCTGACTGGGTCCGCCAGTACCCTATCATCAGCATAGAAGATGGTATGGATGAAAGTGATTGGGATGGCTGGAAAATTCACAGTGATGCATTGAAAGATAAAATCCAGCTGGTCGGTGATGATTTATTTGTGACCGATACGAAAATTCTACAGCAGGGAATTGACCGCGGTATTGCCAATTCCATTCTGATAAAGTTGAATCAAATTGGTACGCTTTCTGAAACATTAGATGCGATTAACATGGCTACCGCAGCCGGGTACAGCTCGGTTATCTCTCACCGCTCTGGTGAAACCTCAGATACCTGTATTGCTGATCTTGCTGTTG
>CAXMRK010000121.1:0-19039 GCA_964195815.1 uncultured Acidimicrobiia bacterium
CAGCTGCATATCTTGATAAAGCACAACCTGTGTATCAGGTAATGCAAGGCAAGCTAGAAGCCATAGAAGAGCTCTATCAATTTTCTGATGACAATGATGACACTGATGACCCTGATGTCTCGGTTGCAACAGACTTAAAACCTATAGCCTTCTTTAGCTCACTTCTGGCTGACATCATTGCAAATCCAGGGATTGAAGGACTTCAGAACATGGGCCTGAAAGCCAATCCGCATGTCATTATTTATGGCCTCGGTCCGTTCCCAGTAGTTCGCATGGAAATCGGTGATGAAACTCGGTTACGCACAGTTTTGGAAAATGCATTTAAGCGCGCAGGTAAATTACCAGAAGAAAAAGAACTCAATGGCAGAAAATATTGGCAAGCAGGTGCCGAAGGCATGGAGCTTATTGCCAGTATTGATGCAAACGAAGTGGCTTTAAGTATTATTCCAAGCAGTCTATTAGCAGACGCATTACCGAATATACTGGCTCAATCACAGCCTGATAATAGGCTTGATGTCATAAGCTCTTTAGCCAAGCTCAATCAGAATAGTGATTACTCAAACTACGGTAGTGGCTGGGTAGAAACCGGGAAATTGCTTGATCTGTTTTTAAATAACGACTCAAGTGCTGCGACTAGTCTGCGCCAGATGATAGATTTTGATGCACAAACTGTAAACCAGATCTGCAAAGATGAATATGCCTCAATAACTGCGAAATTCCCACGTATGCATGGTGGTAATAAAACACTCAGTGTTGATTCATCATCAGCCAGCTTTACCTTTGAACTTCAACAGGAACTTGCGACTGATCTACAAAACCTGGTTGTGCCAAAAGCATTATCAACTATTGATTCAGGGGGCTTAATCAACATGGGCTTTGCTTTAAATCTAGCTAAGGCGCGTGAATGGTTACTTGCAACTACAACAAAATACATGGAAAACCCCTACCAATGTGAACAACTAGAAGGCATTAATAGCTCAATGGCGCAGGCTTATGAAAATTTAAATCGGCCACTGCCGCCATTCATTGGGAACTTCTTTGGTATTAAAGTAAAAGTAGATGACCTCGAACTTACTCAAGCGAGTCAAATGGGCTCGATGCCAAACAAAATTAAAGCCATGTTTGCCTTATTAACCAGCAACCCGGAAATGCTAGTCGGAATGGGGCAGATGTTCTTACCTCAACTGGCGGGAATGGATTTAACCCCTAATGCGAAACCTGTAGCATTAAAACTGGACGGCTTACCTACTCCAGATGAACCAACCTGGGTGGCAAGCAGCAAGAAGGCTATAGGTATAGCTGCCGGCGAAGGCATGGATACTCAACTTAATGCTTTTCTGGCTGAAGGCAGCAGTGATGCTGGTGAATTCTTCACCCTTGGGGTTGATTCTGAATTCCAGAAAAAAATGGAACAGTATTCATACTCAATGATAGGCGATAGTGGGGGTGCTGGGCTTTCGCAGCCAATGCCGTCCTTCTTTAAGCGACTATTCGTGAGTGCTCAGTTTACTGAAAAAGGAGTTGTTTTTAATCAGGCAACCCAGCTCAAATAGGATCAACAGATAGGATTCAATAAAAAGGGCCGCAACAGCGGCCCTTTTTTTTGACTGCGTAGTCCTGATACTTATTAATAGCGAAAGTGTTTCATCTTTTCGCCTTTTAGTCCCAGGTCTGTCATTGCATCAATGCCCAATTGTAAATGCAGATCCGCAAATTTTGAGGTAACTTTACTATCTGAAGCCTCTGTTTTCACTCCCTCAGGAGTCACTGGAACATCAGAGACCAGCAATAAAGCACCACGGGCAATTTCATTAGAATGACCGACAATAAATATGGTTGCCGTTTCCATATCAATACCGATACAAGTCATCGCGTGCAGGCGCGCATGAAATTCAAGATCATGCTCCCATACTCTGCGGTTAGTTGTATAAATAACACCAGTACGATACTCCATTTTCCTTTCAACAATCTTGTCAGAAATGAACTTATGTAGCTTAAATGATGGTAATGCCGGCACCTGTTGAGGGAAATAATCGTCGCTGGTACCTTCACCACGAATCGCAGCAATTGGTAAAATAAAATGTCCTATTTCGGATGATTTTTTCAAGCCACCACATTTACCCAGAAATAAAACCCCCCGAGGTTTTACCGCAGAGAGTAAATCCATAATTGTTGCAGCATTGCTGGAGCCAATCCCAAAATTAATTATGGTTAAACCCTGGCCATTACTGGCTGCTTGCATAGGGCGACCTTCTCCATAGACATCAACAGAAAACTTATCAGCAAATTCCTGGACATAAAAATCAAAATTCGTGAGCAAGATATAATCGCCAAACATATCCAGTGGCATACCGGTATAACGCGGCAGCCAGTTACGGGTAATTTCTAATTTACTCAGCATAGGGTTCTCCTTATTATTTTATTATTATTGAGTTTTTGTAATCTGGCGCTATTATCTCACATTCGTTTAAATGTGATTTTTAAGAATATTTCGGAGTAGCGGAACTGATGGTGTTCTCTTTTCTGCAAAAGCTGTTTGCTGCAAATCATCCAGTACAGACAATAAGCTTTTAAGGTCACGGCGCCCATACTTCAACAGGTAGTTAATGACTTCTTCTGCTACCTCAACACCTTGTCGACGGGCGTGTTCTTGCAAAACAATTTTTTTATCCTTATCTGCTAAAACTTTAAGTCCATGAACTTCACCCCATGCGAGTCTGGAGCGCAAATCCGGCAATCCCACACTAAGATGCTCAGGGCCTTGTCGACCAGCTGAGATCACATGTCCTGAATGGGCGCGTATCTGGTTAAAGTAGTGGAAAACTGCTTCTTCCCAGGCAGGATTACCAGACAAAGCATCAATATCATCCACACACAAAACCTCAACACCCTGAATATCTGCCGGTGGTGATCCACCCTGTTTGATTAAGTGCTTTAGTGGCAGGTATATGGCTATCAAACCCTTCTCGCGCGCCTGATTACAGATAGCGTTTAAGAGTAGCGTTTTTCCACAGCCGGAATCACCCTTTAGATAAAGGGAACGTACACTATTCGCCCTTGCTTGAGCGCCGACCCCAGGATCAACAGATTCCAGAAAACCCCTTATGGTTGTGAATGCAAGTTGATTATTGCCAACCACAAATTGTTCAAAATTATCGTTTCGACGTACTTGAAACGATAGTGGGATTTGCTGGTTATCATTCATGCCTTCTCAATATTTATTTTAACTTCACGGTCAAATAACTGACTGCCACGATACAGTTCATTAGCGTGTCGCAACAACACATTGAGGATGGCAGCCACTGGCAGCGCAATTAACATCCCAACAAAGCCAGCCAATTGGCCACCAGCCAGAACAGCAAATATCACCACCACCGGATGCAGACCAATTCGATCGCCTACCAACCAGGGAGTTAGCACCATTCCTTCCAACAACTGGCCAACTCCAAAAACAACTAACACCAACACCACATGAATAACATCTTGAAACTGTACGACAGCGGCAATTAATGCCGCGATAAGACCAACCGCAAATCCAAGATATGGAACAATACTTAATAACCCGGCAACAAGACCAATGAGAAAAGCTAATTTTAGGCCAAGCACAGCCAGGCCGATGGCATAAATAACACCTAATGCAAACATCACCAGAATTTGACCGCGGAAAAACGCACCCAACATTTCATTTGATTCACCTGCTAGCTTAGTAATAGCCGGCTCAGCGTATCGAGGTAATAAGTCACCCAACCTTTCCAACAGATTATCCCAGTCTCTAAGTAGATAGAAAGTAATCACAGGAATTAATAGCAGAGTACCTAACAAGCCCAGTAAAGCCATGCCGGACTGTGACAGATTTGCAACCACCGTAGTAGCAATCCCCCCTGCCTCCTGCCAATGATCTTTAAGCAAAGCAATTAGTTGTGCCATACCTAAATCTATTTCTTGCAAACCAAATCGCTGCTGCAACCAGGGCCAGAAAGAATTTGTGAACCAGTCGATATATATAGGTAAATGATCAATAAGATAGCTGATTTGTTTTTCCAGCATTGGAACTATCAGTAATAAAAACAGGATCAAGCATATGCTCATACCAGCAAAAACGAGCAACACTGCGGGAGTACGTGACATCCATTTTTCGAGACGATCGACCAGAGGGTCTCCCAAATAAGCCAGAACAGCTGATACAACAAATGGTGTAAGCACTGGCCCTAATGCGCGGATAAACCATATCAAGCCCAGCAAGCAAGCTAAAATCAGCCATTTTTGTGAGTCAGTGATCCCGTTTTGTGCAACCCCCTGGTCAGGAGTATAAATTGGTGGCTTAAGCTTGCTCATTATTTATTTATCTCCCTGTGTGGGTTTCTTTTGCTGAGAATTTATAATCTGACGGGCATGGTAAGCCTTTGCTCCCCATACCCATACATACTGGATGCCACTCATAATTGTGGTCACAGTGACTAACCAGATCAAGCCAATTTCCAGTAACCCTAACCATTCAACGCCAACAGCTTCAAAGGAAAGACCGTTCAATCTCAGCATCACTATTAACACCAAAAGTATTAATAGTGCAGTATTCCACTTGCTTAGTTTAAATGGCGATACTTCGACCCTACCAAACCAGTGTTTATACAGCACCCCACCACTGACGATGACAGCATCACGTACGATAATTAATACCGCTAGCCAAAGTGGAAACTCACCGGTAAACGCCAACACCATGGTTATGCTGACTAGCATCAATTTATCGGCTAGCGGATCTACAATTCCGCCGAAACGTGAAGTCCAACCATAACGTCTCGCTAGTACACCATCCACCCAGTCACTAATTCCCGCAATAAACGCTAAAATCAAGGCTGGTTGATAGGCACCATTAACCAACCAATACACCAGCGGGATAACCGCGAGCATACGAAAGATTGTGAGAATATTGGGTAAATTTCTAAGCATGAACTGATTCTAATGGCATTTGTGTCACTTATTCTATCAACTGATAATCAAACACGGCAGCAGCACCGCCAATACCGATACCAACATAGTTCAATGGATCCGTACTATCCAGCTCGCCCCAGACAATCCCTGGCGACGTATTTAACTCAAGCACCAGCCGGACTCTCTGACCAGCTACTGAGCCCACCTGCACATTGTCAATTAAACGGTGTGAGCTTAACTCTGACATTAACTGCTGATATGCCGAACCATCGGACAAATGAAGAATATCGATTGATTCCGTCCAATGCCCTTGATCGCTGATATCGATAGACTGGGAACTGGCAATACTATCTATGACCTGATCTACTCCATCAATCAGAGCTTCCTCAAGCAGAAATGCTTTTGAAGTAAATCTGGCATTACTATTTGAGGACAGTAAATTCCAGCGAATTTGCCACTGATCACCACGGTGGCTCGCTGCTGCGAGTAATACGGTATCTGCACCAACTGCTTCCGCATTTGGCATTATCTGCTCCGGAAAGCCGCCCCATATATCTGCCATCTCAGGGGCATCAGTGAGCGCTTCCCCATCAGCTTCAACCGCAGGTAAAGTCAAAACGACACCCCGTCTCCTGGCACTATTAGTCAAACTTGAACGTGCATACTCGGCCCCTTCAGGCAAAAAACTGCGCATACCATTGTCATTTAGTGCAACCCACAATGCGATATGTGAACGCTCACCTGCCCAAACTGGCAGTCCCATCGCTGCACGAGCCTCATCAACGCGCTTAGGATCCAGACTGATCACTGCGCGCAACTGTTTGCTTCGACTACCATCTTCCTGAGCAACCTTGAAACTACGAAAACCGTAGCGCTGCACCCAGGATTTAAGTTCATTGTTGTACGCACCATTCGCGCTGGCGAATCCTTGGCCGGAAATTTTCACCAGCACCCTGTCTAAAGCTTCAGCAAGAACGCCATCAACAGACGCTTCGGTTCGATCAACAACATCAACTTCAGCGGTATACAGGTTTAAACCAGCAGCAAAAAGGTTAGCATTTGCTAACAGCAATGCCAGAAGCATGAGCCATTTCCCTGTGTGCTTAATAAATTGTTGGATAGTCGTCATTGTTTTCCTTAAAATCCCGATTTCCTTACCCGCAATAAGATAACATATACACATTCTAATCTCTGGCTAAATTGCCCTCAAAAATTGCCCGAAAGGAAGGCTAAATGAGCGATAAACAACTAGAAACCACATCTAATCCTGATATAGAGCCAAAACCATCCCTGAGTTACAAAGACGCAGGCGTAGATATTGATGCCGGTAGTGCGCTTGTGGAACGGATAAAACCTGCAGTTAAATCGACTCATCGGCCTGGGGTAGTTTCCGGTCTTGGTGGATTTGGGGCATTATTTGAGCTTGATCTGGAAAAGTACAAACAGCCTATTCTGGTTTCAGGCACGGATGGCGTTGGGACTAAATTAATGCTCGCGCGAGAACTCAAGAATCATACGAGCATCGGTATCGATCTGGTGGCAATGTGTGTGAACGATATTCTGGCACAAGGAGCAGAGCCCCTCTTCTTCCTGGATTATTTTGCTTGCGGAAAGCTGGAAATTACTCAAGCAGCTGAAGTCATAGAGGGTATTGCCGAAGGTTGTCGGCAGGCGGGATGTGCACTTACCGGTGGTGAAACTGCAGAAATGCCAGGCATGTATCCTCAAGGTGATTATGATCTGGCAGGCTTTACTGTAGGTGTTGTCGAAAAATCAAAGATTATTGATGGGAGTTCAATTCTACCGGGACATAAGCTTGTCGGCCTGGGAAGCAGTGGTCCACACTCGAATGGCTACTCGCTGATACGTCGGGTGATTGAGCACAGTAACGCAGACTTAAGTGCTACGCTTAAAGATGCATCTTTAAGCCTCGGTGATGCCTTGCTCGCGCCAACGAAAATTTATGTAAAGACTATTCTTAAGTTACTGCAAAGCCATAAAATTGATGGGATTGCACACATTACCGGCGGTGGCATTACCGAAAATATTATTCGCGTACTGGCAGACGATTGCGGTATAGAAGTTAATCTTGATAGCTGGCAGCAGCCTCCCGTATTTGACTGGTTACAACAACAAGGCAATATCAGTCGAGATGAAATGTTGCGTACCTTTAACTGTGGCATTGGTATGGTATTGCTGGCTCCAGCAGATACGGCAGAAGCAATATGCTCGGCGGCCAAACAGTTGGGTGAAAATGCCAGCATAATTGGCACTGTCTGTGATTTTGACTCCCATCTCAATCATCCAAGAGTTAACTATTCATCTTGAAGTCGACAGAGAAACTTCGTTGCCTTGTACTGCTTTCCGGTCGCGGGAGCAATCTGGCAGCTATGGTTACCACTCGGGATAGTAAGCGCTTACCTTTAGATCTCTGTGCAGCTATCAGCAACCGCATAGACGCAAAAGGTCTGGATATTGCCCGTTTAGCAGAAATTCCGGCGATCTTTATTGACCCGATGAAGTTCTCTGAGCGTGAGAACTACGATCAGGAACTTAGCAGACAAATCCAACTCTGGCAGCCCGATCTAGTAGTTTTAGCCGGCTTTATGCGCATCCTAGGCGCCAATTTAGTCAATCAATATAAAGGTAAAATCATCAATTTACACCCTTCCCTGCTGCCCAAATATACCGGTCTGGATACCTATAACAGAGCGCTATCGGCCGGAGATACCCACTACGGTGCCAGCATCCATTTTGTGACACCTGAACTGGACGCGGGTGCACTGATTGCGCAGACAACCCTTGCCATCGAAGCAGAAGATACGGCAGCCAGCATGGCTTCCCGTTTGCAACCGGTTGAGCATCAATTATTATTAGCGAGCCTGGAACTGTTCAGCCTGCATACAGTCTTGTTAAGAGATGATAAGCTGAATATTGATGGAATTACTTATGAAAAACCTCTACAACTGGCCACTGATGGTCATCTTGTTATTCCTGGTGGTCAGCGCATCGGCTAATCCCTATCCAACTGATATAGCAAGCACAGATATTATCCGCAACGGACCTACCCCCTATGTTGCTAAATTGGAACTGAGATACAATGGCAAATTGCAAAGCCATCCTATAGCCAAACTCGAATCTCTTGGAAATGATCGCTACCGCTACACACTGACTGCAGTTGGTGATAAAGGTTTGGCCTGGCTAGCTCGTGCAAAAGATAAAGAACTCGGTGAATTTCGCTGGAATAATGGCAAACCACAACCACTTATTTTTCAACGCAAGCTCAAATTTATTGGTAAAAATGATAACTGGTTTACAACTTTTGACTGGCAGGCAAATAGAATTATGATTCGCCACAACTCTGAAACAATGGAACAAAACTTAAGGCCTCGAACACTTGATCCTGTCACCTTTCTGTTTCGTATACAAAGTGCCGTCGCCAATGGAGAGACTCATTTCCAATTTCCAATTATGGAAAAAGACAAGCTCAAACAAAAACACTTTAGCGTTGTCGGCGAAGAAAACCTGCAAACCGCAGTTGGGTGCTTACCAACGATCATAATCGAGCGAAGGAAACAAAAAAATGGGAAATTCCAGCGTCATTGGCTAGCACCAGACTTTCAGCATTTCGTTGTTCGAACTGATACTGGAAAACCGAATAAACCGGATGTAAGCTTAGTACTGAAGAAATTAAGCTTCCAGGGGCGCGCGGTTGAAATCAAAAACCGCTGCCAAATTTCAGGAAGTTAAACTTACATCACTAAATTATCATGCATAAACTAATTAACAATGCCCTAAGTCTAACTCTCCTATGTGGCTTTTTAGCTGCATGTAGTGTTAACCCTGTTACCGGTGACAAAAATTTAAACTTTATGTCAGAAAGCTGGGAACGGGAAACCGGGAAAAAACTCTATAGCCAGTCACGGCAGGCACAATCTGGTGACTTTATACTGGATAAACAACTCACTGCCTATGTGAAGGGCGTCAACCAGCGACTTGCAAAACAGGCGCGACGCAACCTGGATTGGGATATTGAAATTATTAATTCATCGGTACCTAATGCCTGGGCCTTGCCAGGTGGAAAAATGGCCATTAACAGAGGCTTGCTCACAGAGTTAAATTCTGAAGCAGAGCTCGCTGCTGTTCTTGGACACGAAGTTGTGCACGCTGATGCTGCACATGGCGCACAAGCCCAGTCAAAGGGTATGCTGGGACAAGCAGGCGCAATGGCGGCCACCATTTACATCGGTAGTAAAGCTGAGTCACAAGTTTCACGTCAAGCAGCCGTTTTGCTACCAAATCTTGCTGCACAGTTACTCACCCAAAAATATGGCCGTGATGCAGAAAGGGAATCTGATAAATACGGCATGAAATACATGTCACAAGCCGGCTATGACCCACAGGGTGCTGTTGATTTACAAAAAACATTTTTACGCCTTTCCCAAAACAGAAATTCAAGTTGGCTCAATGGCTTATTTGCATCTCATCCTCCAAGTGCGGAAAGGATGGAAAACAATCAGCGCATGGCAATTAAATTACCCGCAGGTGGCGAATTAGGGCGCGAGCGTTATCAACGTGAAATAAGTCGATTGAAACGCATGCAGCCTGCATATGATAGTTATGATAAAGGCCGCAAAGCATTCGCGCAAAAGCAGTATCCTGAAGCAATGCGCCTGGCAAATAAAGCGATTAGGCAGCTTCCTAATGAGGCCCTGTTTTATTCCCTGCGCGGTGATGTTCAGCTAAAGAATAAGCGTTTCGGGGTAGCTGAAAAATCATTTGGCCTTGCTATTCAGCGTAACGATAGCTTCTTTTATCCCTTCCTTCAGCGCGGCCTGATAAGAAATCATCGCGGTAAAAAAGACGCGGCTCGAATTGATCTGATGCGTAGCTTACAACTGGCGCCTAGCGCAGATGCCAGCAAGGTATTAGGTGACATTGAATTGCGCCGCGGGAATCGTGATCTCGCGGTTCAGTATTACAAAATGGCTGCACAAAGCGCTTCACCCGCTGGTGAGGCTGCCCGAGCACAGCTGCAGAAAATGGGTGTGCAATAGATAATTTTCAGAATAGTGTCAGCTCAGTTGAGCTGACACTACAATCATTTTTTAGGCATTTTGTTTGCGCTGAATTCTAGCGCCAAGTTGGCTGAGCTTTTCTTCAATAACTTCATAACCCCGATCAATGTGATAAACCCTGTCGACTGAGGTTTCACCACTGGCGACCAGGCCTGCAAGCACCAAACATGCAGAAGCACGTAAATCTGTAGCCATAAGTGGTGCAGCAGTGAGTTTTTCGACCCCGCGAATAATAGCGGTATTACCTTCTAGCTGTATATCCGCCCCCAGGCGCTGCAATTCCTGCACATGCATAAAGCGATTTTCAAATACAGTCTCAGTAATGACCCCAGTACCCTCGGCGATACAGTTAAGCGCTGTGAATTGAGCCTGCATATCAGTTGGGAAAGCAGGATATGGTGCGGTAGTGAAATTCACTGCCAATGGCCGTCGACCTTCCATATCAAGCTGTATCCAGTCATCTTCACAGGTAATAATCGCACCAGCTTCTTTTAATTTATCCAGAATTGCATCCATTGTGTCAGCCCGAGCACCTGTAACTTTTACCCGGCCTCCACAAATGGCTCCTGCAACCAGATAGGTTCCAGCTTCAATTCGATCAGGCAAAACATCGTATTCAGCGCCACCTAGAGCCTCTACACCCTCAATCGTTATTGTGTGGGTTCCTGCACCACTGATTTTTGCACCCATGGCAATCAGATAATCAGCCAGATCTATAACTTCAGGCTCACGTGCTGCGTTTTCAATGACGGTAATACCATCTGCAAGTGTAGCTGCCATCATTAAATTCTCTGTGCCGGTAACCGACACCATATCCATTACAATTCGTGCACCCTGTAAACGCTCACAGCTAGCTTCAATGTTCCCATTACGAACTTTAATGTCGGCCCCCATCAGTTCCAGACCGTGAATATGCAGATTCACCGGCCGAGATCCAATAGCACAACCGCCCGGCAACGAAACTGTTGCCCGACCATGTCTCGCCAGTAAGGGTCCTAGCACTAAAATTGAAGCCCGCATTGTCTTAACCAGATCATAGGGAGCTTCATGGTTGTTGAGAGTAGTAGGGTCAATCTCGATCCGCATCCGCTCATCAATTGAGATACCCGCACCCATTTGAGCCATTAGTTCAACACTGGTGGTTACGTCCTGTAAATGTGGGACATTACCGATTCTGGAAGTTTTTGACCCCAAAATGCTGGCAAACAAAATAGGTAAGACAGCATTTTTGGCACCCGATATCCAAACTTCACCATCTAGAACGTTGCCGCCGTTAATTAATATTTTTGCCATTTATTTATCTCTTTCTACATGTACCAGCAATATCATCAATCGTTGTCAGGCAATTTTGCCTGGATGGATAATGCATGAATTTCACCACCAAGAAGATCTCCCAGAGTCGCGTACACCAGACGGTGACGCTGCAATGGGTTTTTACCAATAAATACTGGGCTACTCACGACCGCTTCAAAATGTACGTTGTCTTCAGAACTGACTTTAACCTCTGCATCGGTTAATCCGGCTCTAATCAGTTGCTCTATTGTCTTGCTATCCATAGACTATCCATTGTTAATTATCGCCATACCCGATTGGTATACTATAATTGACGCTTCAAAAGAGGCATTTTAACAGCCTTATCGTGTGTAAATAAGGAAACAATTGCATGATTCTGACAGAATTCTGTCTTTTTAATGATTGCAGTGCAATCAGGTCGAGACCACCCCACTTTAAGTGGCTGGGTAAATAAAGAATGTTAATTGCTTTAATCCAAGTAATTGGTGGCTTTATTCTGTTGGTGTGGGCTGCTGACAGATTAGTTGCAGGTGCTGCTGCAACTGCCTCTAATCTGGGAATTTCACCGCTTGTGATTGGGCTAACTGTTGTAGGCATAGGGACATCCGCTCCAGAAATGGTAGTTTCTGCAATTGCGGCATTACAAGGAAACCCTGGCCTTGCTGTCGGTAATGCGATTGGTTCCAACATTACTAATATAGGACTGGTACTCGGTATAACCGCAATCATTTATCCCTTAACGGTTGAATCCAGGCTATTGCGCAAAGAATTTCCAATCCTGCTCTTTATAATGATCATGACAACATTATTAATGTTTGATGGTGTTTTAACTCAGGTTGATGGCGGATTACTCCTTGTTGGTCTTATTGTCTTATTGAGCTATATGATCATTGTAGGTATGGAAAAAGGTGAATCTGACCCTTTGATTCAGGAATTTGAAGCCGAAATACCACGTGATATGCCCATGCCGAAAGCTATATTCTGGTTGCTTGTAGGCCTAACACTACTGCCAGCAAGCTCTGCTTTTCTGGTAGAGGGTGCAGTCACAATCGCTTCAACCTATGGTATCTCAGACACAGTAATCGGACTTACCATTGTCGCTTTTGGCACCAGTCTGCCGGAACTTGCAGCATCAATATCCAGCGCCCTTAAGCACGAAGATGATATTGCTATTGGTAATGTTATTGGTTCAAATATGTTTAACTTACTGGGCGTGCTTGGAATTGGTGCCATAATCACACCAATAACTCTCGAAAGCTTTGTTTTATCACGAGATGTTGTTTCCATGTTTATGTTTACGCTGTTGCTGTTCGCGCTGACCTGGCGACTTAAAGGTGCAGGTAGGATTAATCGCTTTACTGGAGCACTTTTACTGGTGCTTTATTTAAGCTACTCAATCATGGTTGGCTGGCAAGCATTGACATAATAATTAACTTTGCTTACTGGCTAAGATTTCACCCTCTATAAAGCAAGTGCAATATATGTGCCAAGCAGGTTAAAATAAGATCATGAATCAAACCGCAATCAAACAACTGGCCAGTGCTGTTATAGAAACAGAAATTGAGGCCATTAAAGGTCTCCTCGAACGAATTGATGATCAGTTTGTCCTTGCCTGTGAGCTAATGCTTGCTTGTAAGGGTCGGGTCATTGTCATTGGCATGGGCAAATCAGGTCATATAGGCAACAAAATTGCAGCAACTCTGGCGAGCACAGGCACACCCGCATTTTTTGTACACCCAGCTGAAGCAAGCCATGGTGATTTAGGGATGATCACCACAGAGGATGTGCTGCTTATCATCTCCAATTCCGGAGAAACTCATGAAGTGAATCAAATAATGCCTCAGCTACTGCGTCTGGGAGCAAAATCAATTGCTATGACTGGCAAACCGGAATCAACTTTGGCGCGCCATGCTGAATTCCATATTAATGTTGCGGTGGAGAAAGAAGCCTGCCCTTTAGGTCTAGCACCTACATCCAGTACAACTGCAGCATTGGTGATGGGTGATGCGCTAGCCATATCCTTACTGGAGTCTCGAGGTTTCACCCGCGAAGACTTTGCTAAATCTCATCCCGCAGGCCAACTTGGACGCAGGCTGCTGCTACATATTGAAGACATCATGCACAAAGGCGATGAAATTCCTCGCGTCGGAATTACCGCAATGCTCACAGATGGCATTCTTGAAATGACTGGAAAACGTCTGGGCATGGTTGCTATTGTCGATGATGAAGGGAAAATCGCTGGGGTATATACCGATGGTGATTTACGCCGTACATTAGAATTCGGACAAAACCCAACATCAATAGCCATCGTTGAACTAATGCACAAAAACCCCATCACAATTACTATGAATGACCTTGCAGTAAATGCCGTCAATAAAATGCAACAACACCGAATCCAGGGTCTGCTGGTGGTTGATGAGCACAACAAATTAGTTGGTGCACTCAATTTTCAGGACTTATTGCAGGCAGGTGTTGTATGAGTGATAGTTCGCAGCAATGCCCAACTAGCATTTCCAAAGCCCTACTTACAAAAGCAGCTGAGATCCGCTTATTAATTATGGATGTGGATGGTGTGCTCAGCGATGGCCGTTTATTTTTCTCTAATCAAGGAGAGGAGCTGAAATCATTCAGTTCCCGAGATGGTCTTGGTCTAGTTGCAATCCAGAAATACGGAATCGAGCTCGCAATTATTACTGGGAGACGTTCTGAATTATTAGAGCAGCGAGCAACACATTTAGGTATAAAACACCTTTTTCAGGGACAGGGTAATAAAATTATTGCTTATCAGCGATTACTTGACAATCTGCAGTTAACAAACCAGCAGGCCTGTTACATTGGCGATGACTGGAATGATCTGGCAATACTCTCTCAAGTCGGGCTCTCAGCAACAGTTGCTGATGGTGAGCCAGAAGTTCGCAAGCGGGTAGACTGGATATCGTCTCGAAATGGTGGCTGTGGTGCTGTACGTGAGCTTTGCCATTTAATTATGCAGGCTCAAGGTAGCGAGCAACGCTGGTTAGATCAGTGTTTATCACTTAATCCAACTGAACCAGATCAGTCACTGAGCTAATGCGAAGACGAACACTCATTGCCATATTGTTTTTTGCTGGTCTTGCGTTATTCAGCCGCTGGCTGGTTACAAAGCAGTTAATCCATGATGAACTTCCCCAATCAACACAGCGTAGCACCATTGATTACGATTTGGAGAATTTCAAGCTAAAAACCTTTGGCACAAATGGTAAGCTTGCCTATAGATTGACGGCACCGCGAATGAGTCGGGAGTCATTAACTGGCGAAACTCTGGTTACCAGTCCCAGGCTTCTCTGGCCACACAAAAAACCGGCAAAAAAAATCACCCTCATTGCAAACTCTGGAGTGATCAGCGATGATCAGAATGAAATCAGATTAACTGGCAACGTCATTGTAAGATCTCGTTTCACTGACCCTCAAACTGAACCACAAACTACAATAATCAAAACCCAAGAGCTGGATTTTAACCAAAAAAATCGACTAATCACATCTACGGCCCTGGTCTCAATTACTGCACCAGGAGTGCAGTTAAGCTCGATGGGCATGAGTGCCAACCTGGAAGATGAACAGATTAGCCTGCACCAACAGGTCAAAGGACGATATGAAACTCAATAGCCTATTTTTTCTAACGCTGCTAATTATCAGTAGTACAACTCTAGTTGCAGCCGATTTTGGTGCACAAAACAACCTACCCATCGACATCAGTGCCGATAGCGGTGATTTGGCATTGGGCGATGGTATTAATATTCTGAAAAAGAACATACACATCAAGCAAGGCCAGTTGGAAATTATTGCAGAGATGGGAAAAATCCATACGCGCAATTCAAAAGTTGTAAGAATTGAATTAGAAGGAAATCCTGTTACCTGGCATCAAGTGTTACCTGAAGGCGGGATTCTTGACGCACAAGCAAGGGCCATGAATTATGAAGTTGCAAAAGCATCAATTCTGCTAACTGGCGATGTACATATAGTCAATCCACAAGGGGAAGTCAGGGGACATCAAATTCGTTACGACCTGACATCGGAACGATTAGTCACCAGTAGCTCGGGAGGCGATGACCGGGTGCATTTCCGCATCAACTCGTCGGAGACATCTACCACTGGCGACAAAGGAGATAAGCCGACAGAAGCCGCTTCAGTAAGCCCTGAGGCTTCAGTAGACACTGATACACAAACCGAAGCTGACGGTAAAAAATAATGTTACGAGCCAGTAATCTGCATAAGCAATACCGTGGCCGCGAAGTTGTTAGTGGAGTCTCACTTAAAGTAAAGCAAGGAGAAGTGGTTGGCCTGCTTGGTCCTAACGGTGCTGGCAAGACAACCTGTTTTTATATGATTGTGGGTCTGATCCCTGTAGATAAAGGGCAAATCACTATTGATGGTCACGACTTAACGCATAAACCCGTCAATTTGCGCGCCAAACAGGGAATTGGTTACCTGCCACAAGATGCGTCGATTTTTCGCAAACTTACGGTCCAGCACAATATTTTATCAATTCTGGAAATGCGATCAGATCTCGACAAAAACATGCGTGCTGCTGAACTCGAACATTTGATGGAAGAGCTGTCAATCGGGCATCTGGCAGATCAAGCAGGCATCAGCCTTTCTGGTGGAGAAAGACGGCGTGTTGAAATTGCTCGTGCATTAGCAGCCAATCCAAGATTTATGTTACTGGATGAACCATTTGCAGGTGTTGACCCTATTTCTGTGAGTGATATCAAGAAAATTGTTTGTCATCTTGTTAGTCGAGATATTGGGGTTCTTATTACCGATCATAATGTGAGGGAAACATTAGACATTTGTAACTATGCCTATATCTTAAGTGATGGCAAAGAGCTTGCTGCCGGCACCTCTGAGGAAATTCTTAGCAACCAATCAGTTCGAGATGTTTATCTCGGTGATTCCTTTAAAATTTAGACAGGGCATAGCCAACTATAATCATGGCACAACGGCTACAACTTAAACTAAAACAGCAGTTGGCCATGGCGCCGCAGCTACAACAAGCTATAAGACTGCTGCAATTAGGCCGCCTTGAATTACGCGATTATGTACAAGAAGCTCTGGATAGCAATCCATTGCTTGAGCGTGAGGGTGAAGAAAGCCTTGATCCGGATATTGATGAAACCAGCTCACCGTCAGCAGACGATCTCAGCACCGAAGAGTGGCTCAGCAATCAGGGCTTGCCCGCGACACAAAGCAGTTCTGACGGAAGTGGTTACTTACTTGACACATTACCTGATCAGGACGATGAAAGCCTGCAGAATCATCTCCTCTGGCAGATTAATCTAACCTCTTTTTCAGAAATCGATAGCGCTGTTGCAGAAGCCATAGTTTATGCCCTTGATGATGATGGTTATCTGGCAGATAGTATTGAAGATATCCAAAATACCCTACTCCCGGATACCGAGGTCTCTGTCGATGAAATTAGCGCAGTCCTTCACCGAATTCAGCGCATGGAGCCTGTTGGTGTTGCTTGTGCCGATGCCCGAGAGTGCATACAGGTACAATTGGCAGCACTTCCTCAAGACACACCCGCCCGGGACATTGCTGCCCGAATAGCTCGCGATTGGCTCGATTTACTCATCGACGGTGACCTCGATCAGTTGCTCCAGAAGTTAAATACCAGTGCGGAAAATGTTACCTCTGCTATTGACCTTATCCACTCACTGGAACCTCGGCCTGGTGCACGCTATGACAATCGTCGGGATGAATATATTGCCCCTGATGTTTATTTCCTAAAACAGGGTAAAAAATGGCGTGTTTCACTGAATCCAGACAACGAGCCGCGTCTGCAACTAAATGGTTACTATATCCAATTATTACGTTCTGAAGGTAAAAAGGAATCGGAATACCTACGCGGCCACCTACAGGAAGCTCGCTGGTTGATGAATGCTTTATTGTTGCGAAACCGCTCTCTGATGTTAGTTTCTGACGCTATTGTTAAACATCAACAAAACTTTTTGGAGCATGGTGAGCAAGCAATGAAACCTTTGGTGCTACGTGAAATTGCTGAAGAAACTGGCCTGCATGAGTCCACCGTATCAAGAGCAACATCACGCAAGTATGCACTGACGCCTCGGGGGATTTTTGAACTAAAATATTTCTTTTCCAGTCATGTAAAAACCCTGGATGGAAAAATGGCAAGTGCAGTTGCGGTTAAAGCAAAAATTTCCGAGTTAATTGCAAATGAACCTGTCAATAAACCAGCCAGCGATCAGAGATTATCAGAACTTTTGCACCAGGCTGGAATAAAAATTGCCCGCCGTACAGTTGCCAAATATCGTGAGGCGCTGGGGATTGGTTCATCTGCGGAGCGGAGACGCAATATACGCCGCGAACGACTCCGACATTTTTAACTGATTCATGCCAATAATAGTTCTACTCAGCAGAGTTAAATCCTGACTAAAACTTACAAACTGAGAAATAATAATTACCATAGCGGAGTCCAAATGCCCTCATTTGATGTAGTATCTGAAATTGATCACCACGAACTAGCTAACGCTGTTGACCAGGCTAATCGCGAGGTTAAAACACGCTTTGACTTCAAAGGCAGTGGTGCAAATTTTAAGCTTAATGACAATCTCATCACGCTTTCTGCCCAGGTTGAGTTTCAGTTACAACAGATGAATGATGTATTAGCTGGAAAATTAGCAAAGCGTGGTATTGATTTAAAATGTCTGGATATAAAAGAGCCTGTATTACAGCTTAAAACCGCAGTTCAATCTATACACATTAAAGAAGGTATTCAGACTGAGGAAGCAAAGAAATTAGTTAAATTAATCAAACACAGTAAAATGAAAGTCCAGACTGCCATTCAAGGCGAACAGTTGAGGATTACTGGTAAGAAGCGCGATGATTTACAAGCTGCAATTTCCCTGTTAAAAGATACAAACCGTGAAATGCCTCTGCAGTTCAAAAATTTCAGAGATTAATTCAGTAATTATACTTTGAATAAAATGTGCGTCGATAAACCCTAGGTTTTTTAAGCAAACAAGTATAAAATCAAGATATGAGAGTAGTTATATCACTCGCTCATTATTCAATGAGCCAACAATCCCAAGCAGTAACACCAACCGCAATCAGTTGCATCAACCCTTGGGCAGGTGTGTCTGATTGATTATAACAAGGAGAAAAATATGCAACTTAATATTACCGGTCAGCATATCGATGTCACCGATTCATTACGTGCTTACGTCACCGAAAAAATCTCCCGACTTGAACGTCATTTTGCAAATATTGTATCTGCACATGTAGTCCTGGATGTGGTTAAAAACAATCACACAGCAGATGCAAGTTTAAATATTGCTGGTGGTGGTAAAGCTATAGCTGCCAGTGCCACTGAACCTGATCTATATGCAGCTATAGATTTATTAATGGATAAACTGGATCGCCAGGTTATCCGGCATAAAGAAATTCTACAAAACCATCACCGTGGATAACCCTCAGTTAACGAGAGCACCAGTTAAATGCAAGTAAATGATCTCCTTTCACCTGAACGTATCAGCTTAAATGTTCATGCTGGAAGCAAGAAGAAACTTCTGGAAATCCTCAGTAGTTTGCTAGTTGATGACAACGGAGAAGATGCAAGACAGGTCTTTGAAAGCCTGTGTTCACGCGAAAGGCTTGGCAGTACCGGCCTTGGTCATGGTGCCGCACTACCACATGGGCGCGTGCGCGATTTAAAAAGTGCTCGCGCCGCTTTCGTACGC
>CAXMRK010000122.1:0-2713 GCA_964195815.1 uncultured Acidimicrobiia bacterium
GAATAGATATCCAGTGGATTATGTGCAGCCAGGTTCCCACATACTACGTCACCATTAGGTAATTTGATTTTATTTTGCATCGAACCATCAGGATTTTTCCATTGATCAAGCACTATCGCTCGGCTGGGTAGTTCTGCTGCCTTAAACATGCCTGGTGAATAACTTATTGCCTTACGTGTCCAGTTAGAGGGTAGAGCGCTGTTTGAGAATTGACCAAGCTGAATAGTGTTGCTGGTTAATTCACTTGTTTGCAGTTGTTGCAATAACTGTGTACGCAACTCTTCATTGCTGGGCTGGATTGTAGTCTCTACAGGTTTGTTGATTATGTTGTTATCATTTTCAGCTTGGGTCATTACTACAGGCTTGTCTTTAACACTTTGAGGAACCACTTCAGGTTCAATCGGTTCAGGTTCTGGGGCGATTTGTTCAGGTTCAGGGAGTTTAGGACGATTATTTTGTATACTGACAGTCAGTTGTGGTCTCATTGTAGCTGCAGGTTTGTGAGTTTCAATCTCGCGCCAAACTGGAGTTAATCTTGAGAGCATAACGATAAAAACAAGATGAATTAATAACGCCAACACGAATGGTTGTTTATAATACAAAAGACGGTGCCATTGAGCGCTTGTTGTGTTTTGCATTAATTATGCTCAATGGTGTAGAACAGAAACTAATTATCTCAAATATACGGTTAGATAGTTGTTAATTTCAGCGATTAGCTGATAAAAATACTAACCTAGATCAAGCGTAACTTTGAAACTCTGGGATATACTAGCCCACACTTTAATCAAGATGATAAGGATGAACATGGCTTACAAGAATATAACAATGCCGGAGACCGGCGACAAAATCCGAATTGAGAATGACGAAATGGTCATTAGTGATCAGCCGATCCTGGGCTATATAGAAGGTGATGGTATTGGTTCTGATATCACTGATGCTTCTCTCAGAGTTTGGGATGCTGCAGTAGAAAAGGCTTATGGCGGGAAACGCAAAGTCCATTGGGCAGAGCTTTTTCTTGGTGAAAAGGCCGCAGGAATCTACGATGGGGACTATTTCCCGGATGAAACACTTGAAGCAATTAAAGAATTGACTGTGTCAATTAAAGGACCATTAACAACCCCAGTTGGTGGTGGCTTCAGATCCTTAAATGTATCCCTAAGGCAGACACTAGATTTGTATGCATGTGTTCGCCCCGTCAGATATTTTGATGGTGTGCCTTCTCCAATGAAACGCCCTGAAGAAGTGGATATTGTCTTATTCCGTGAAAATACTGAGGATGTATATAGTGGAATTGAGTATGAAGCGGGCAGTCCTGAAAATGAAAAATTAGCCAAATTCCTACGTGAGGAAATGGGCGCTGAGTTCTTCGAAGGTGCTGGCCTGGGTGTGAAGCCAATTTCAGAATTTGGTTCTAAGCGATTAGTCCGTAAAGCTATTCAATATGCTATTGATAATAATCGTGAAAGTGTGACCCTGGTTCACAAAGGCAATATCATGAAATTCACGGAAGGTGCTTTCCGTAAATGGGGATATGAAGTTGCTGCTGAAGAATTCCCTGAGCAGACTATTTCAGAAGATGAAGTTTGGGCAAAACATGATGGTAAATGTCCTCAAGGCAAAGTGTTGATTAAGGACCGGATTGCAGATATTACTTTCCAATTACTACAGTTACGTCCAGCTGAATTTGATGTGCTGGCGACAACTAATTTGAACGGCGACTATATTTCAGATGCAGCCGCAGCTGAAGTTGGTGGTATGGGCATTGCCCCGGGTGCAAATATGGCAGATCATATTGCTGTGTTTGAAGCAACCCACGGTACCGCTCCAAAATACACTAACTTAAACAAAGTTAACCCTAGCTCACTCTTGTTCTCAGGGGTAATGATGTTCGATTACATCGGTTGGCCTGAAGTTGGCAAAATTATTGACGCTGCTTTCCAGCAGGCAATCAGTGAAAAAATTGTAACTTACGATTTTGCACGGCTGATGGATGGCGCACAGAAAGTGACAACTTCTGGTTTCGCTGATGCTTTGATAGAAAGAATTAAAAGCCAGTAAGTAATAGTGCTTGGTTTTTTTGATGGGTTGCGGGATTGTATTAAGATCCCGCAACCTGATTCCAAATGTCAGGCTGTTGAGGATCTCTGGCTTTCTGTTCAGGGGCAGGAGATTCAATTAAACGGCAAGCCAGTGCAGGTGATTTCAGCGCCTGGACGCCCTTCAAGACCTGAATTAGTATCCCCCAAAGATGTACCCCGACGCCGTTTAGGTAGTGAAGCAGGGCGAGCCAGACTAGTCCATGCGATTGCCCATATTGAGTTTAATGCGATTAATTTAGCCCTGGATGCAGCCTATCGGTTTAGAGACTTTCCCACAGAGTATTATCTTGACTGGCTTTCAGTTGCCTGGGATGAAGTCAGACATTTTCGCTTGCTTCAGCAGCGCTTAAAGGGCATGGGTCATCAGTATGGTGACTTCCCGGCCCATGATGGGCTTTGGGAAATGGCCTGCAAAACAGCCCATGACCCTATGGTTCGAATGGCTTTGGTGCCACGGGTTCTGGAGGCGCGGGGCTTAGATGTCACGCCAGGCATGATTGAGAATCTGGAAAAAGTTGGTGATCAGTTAACAGTAGCTGCCCTGGAGATCATTTTAGCGGAAGAAGTTCGCCATGTTGCAATTGGTACACAGTGGTTCCATTGGTGCTGTGAGC
>CAXMRK010000123.1:0-2185 GCA_964195815.1 uncultured Acidimicrobiia bacterium
GGATGGAGCAGGAGCAGGAGCGTGGTATTACCATCACTTCTGCTGCAACCACCTGTTTCTGGAGCGGTATGGATAAACAGTACCCTGAGCATCGGGTAAATATTATTGATACCCCGGGGCACGTTGATTTTACCATTGAAGTAGAGCGGTCTTTGCGCGTACTCGATGGCGCAGTTGCAGTATTCTGCGCAGTTGGTGGGGTTGAGCCGCAGTCTGAGACTGTATGGCGCCAGGCAACCAGATATGAAGTTCCGCGTATGGCTTTCGTCAATAAGATGGATCGTACCGGCGCCAACTTCTTGCGTGTGGTAGGCCAGTTGCGTGACCGCCTGGGTGCTAATGCGGTTCCAGTTCAGCTACCTATTGGTGCTGAAGAGAATTTTGAAGGTGTGATTGACCTGATCAAGATGAAGGCAATCTACTGGAATCCAGATGACATGGGTGTGACCTATGAATCTCGTGAGATTCCGCCTGCTCAGCTCGCTGCAGCAACTGAAGCGCGTGAGTTTTTGCTCGAGTCTGCAGCTGAAGCTGCTGACAGTTTAATGGGTAAGTATGTTGAGAGCGGCACGCTGAGTGAGGAAGATATTCTTGCAGGTATGCGCGCTGGTACTATCAACAATAGTATCGTGCCAGTTTGTTGTGGCACCGCATTTAAAAATAAAGGTGTGCAGGCGTTGCTTGATTATATGATCGAGTTTATGCCTTCACCAACAGATGTAAAAGCGATCGAAGGTGAGTTAGAAAACGGCGAACAGGGTGTGCGTGAATCAGTTGATGATGCCCCATTTGCTGCGTTGGCCTTCAAGATTGCGACTGACCCATTTGTGGGAACATTGACTTTCTTCCGGGTTTACTCCGGCTCTTTGAAGTCAGGCGACACTGTTCTCAACCCGGTCAAAGGTAAGAAAGAGCGGTTTGGGCGTATCTTACAGATGCATTCGAACTCGCGGGAAGAGATAAAAGAAGTTCTGGCAGGTGATATTGCCGCAGCTGTAGGTCTTAAGGACGTTACTACAGGCGATACGCTTTGTGATCTGAAACAAGTGATCACGCTGGAACGGATGGATTTCCCAGATCCTGTTATTGCTATTGCGGTTGAACCAAAAACCAAGAGTGATCAGGAAAGAATGGGAATCGCTTTGTCAAAGCTGGCGCAGGAAGATCCGTCTTTCAGAGTCAAAACTGATGAAGAAACAGGACAAACAATTATTTCCGGCATGGGTGAGTTGCATCTGGATATTATCGTTGACCGTATGCGTCGCGAATTCAGTGTTGATGCCAATGTTGGTAAACCGCAAGTGGCTTATCGGGAAACTATCCGTAAGTCTGTTGAGGCGGAAGGAAAATTTGTACGGCAGTCCGGTGGTCGTGGTCAGTATGGTCATGTTCGCCTGAAGCTGGAACCAAATGGTGAAGGTAACGGTTACGAATTCGTTAACGAGATAGTTGGTGGTGTGGTTCCGCGTGAATACATTGGCGCTGTCGATAAAGGTATCAAGGAACAGATGACAAATGGTGTGCTAGCTGGCTACCCGGTTGTTGATGTCAAGGTTACCTTGTATGACGGTTCATACCATGAAGTGGATTCTTCAGAAATGGCGTTTAAAATCGCTGGTTCAATAGGTTTCCGTTCAGGTGCGTTAACTGCTAAACCTGCCTTACTCGAGCCTATTATGAAAGTTGAGGTAGTGAGTCCTGAGGATTATATGGGCGATGTGATGGGTGATATAAACCGTCGTCGTGGCATCCTCCAGGGTATGGAAGATTCACCAGCTGGAAAAATTATTAATGCCAATGTGCCATTGTCAGAGATGTTCGGTTATGCAACTGACGTCAGGTCTATGTCACAGGGACGCGCAACCTATTCGATGGAGTTTAGCCATTATGCTGAAGCCCCAAATAGTGTTGTAGATGAAATTATTAAGAGAACTTAGTAAAGCAATTAGTGAGATTCGGAGACAATCATGTCAAAAGAAAAATTTGAACGTAATAAACCCCATGTAAACGTAGGCACAATTGGTCACGTTGATCATGGTAAAACAACACTGACAGCGGCGCTGACGAAAGTCTGTGCTGAAGCTCGTGGTGGTGAATTCAAGGCATACGATCAAATCGATAATGCCCCTGAAGAGCGCGCTCGTGGTATTACCATTGCAACGGCTCACGTTGAATATGAAACAGA
>CAXMRK010000124.1:0-6165 GCA_964195815.1 uncultured Acidimicrobiia bacterium
GCTTTGTTAATTCATATTTTGATTAGCCCTGGATAAATCAGACCTGTCTTCTTCTATACGCAAATACGATTAAAAGCATGATCAATATAATTGAAGCATACCATTGCAAACTAGGAACATTGATGGGTTTAGCAAAAGATACTATAGCCACATCGTCTAGAAAGAAATTGGTTCCACCCTCGTTATTTGCAAATATTTCTGAGTAGAATTCAACAGTATGAGCTCCGCCATCAGCAAAAGCTGTAATACTGACAGACTGCATCTGGTAACCTAAAACTCCACAAGCCGCATCATCCCCCTGGACTCTATAAACCATTATTCCATCAATGCGAGCTTCCATAAAATCAGCAGCGCTATCGCAGACAATTAATTCTGTCCAAAACTCCAATAATGCTGAACCTTCTGGAATAACTACCAATTGACTAACCGACCCAGTCTCAGCCGAACTAATGCCACCAAACCAGGTCCAATAAAGACCATTGTTTGGCCCTGTTCCAGTTCCGGTACCGCATAAACCTACGCTACATATTGGCGTACCAAAATTTGTGGAGGCTTCAACCCATGCCGCATTTGGTGTTCCCCCTTCAAACCCACCATCGACTGCAATGTCAATGCCAGGTGCAAATGAGGTAACTGCTGGAACACCACTAGGAGGTAAAACATTGCCACTCCCACCTAATCTTTCTGTTGACGGGCCAGCATTCGCTGTACATGAAAGTGCCAAAACAATTATCACAAAAAACAGGGTTGGATTAATCTTTCTCATTTCCATCCTCTTCTCCCTCATTTATAATCAGCCAAAACAACGATTAGAATAACAAAATCATAGAACTATGTCACTACTTCCGCTTTAATGGTGCATCGGTTTATATTTCTTTAAGCTTGCGGAAATGGGATATGAAGCAACACCCCTGACTCATATTAAATGCAGCTGAGAAGTTAGATGAAGTGTTGCGTTGACCGGTTGAATCCAAGGTTGCCAAAAGTAGAGTCGTAAACCACCATTAGCTTTATGCGGTTGTTCATGATTCTGGATCTGTCGTTAATGTTCCGCCCGCTTATCCGTAAACTCCTATACAAGACCATGCAGTGTTTCCTCCTCTTCAACCCGTTCTTTGCATTCACCCCAGCAGGCATCAATTGTAAACTTAACGCACTCTAATCTACTCGGAAGAAGTATATTTCATCACCTGGTTTTGCCTGTGCCAACACAGATAAATCAAGCTGATCGACGATCAGAATTCGCGGATAACCGCCCGTTGTCTGGGCATCACGCATCGAAAGAATACTTTGTCCATCAGGGGTGATTTGCAGGCTTCCCGGCATCAGACCTGTAGATATCATATTACTGGCCTCAACAACAGTTATAGGCGCTGACTGTAGGCGATAACCCATACGATCACTCTGAGGACTAAGCTTAAATGCCTGGGAGAAAGCTAACTTTTGACTACTCTGAGAAAACCAGTCATATTCTGGACCGGCTTGAGCATGCACTATAAAAACACCATTGGTATTTAGTTTTTGCCAGTCATATTTTCTTTTTTGACCACTGTGATGAGCATTTCTTAATTCAATTCGATCACCTTTTTGCAATGCACGACCACGGAAACCTCCTAATTGCGCGCTTATCAAGGTCGAGTAACTGTCCATAATTTTATCCAACTGATAGCCACCAGCTACTGCAAGATATGCTCTTGCTCCCAGTTTCAAGCGCCCCATACGAAAGATATCACCTGCAACCAACTGGATCGACTGCTCCTGATCAACAGCCTCATCGTTCAGGAAACATTCAAATTCGGCACCACAAAGCGCGAGCGTGCAAGCCGCTGAAGATTGCAGTGTTATACCGGTGAAGGTCAACTCTAATACCGCTTCATCAGTCTCATTTGCCACCATCTGGTTAGCCAGCCTGGCTGCAGCAACATCCATAACACCTGATACAGGAATACCAATATGGGCCTGCCCCACTCGACCTAAATCCTGAAATGTAGTCAACATTCCAGGATTGATCACTTTCAGGCTCATAGCTTGCTACCTGTTTGATAGCGTTTAAATGCCTCCAGACTGATGGGCTTGAAACAAACCTTATCCAGTGGCTGAATTTTTACTGGTTCCGTAGCCGTATGATCAAACAAACATATTGGTGTTCGCCCTATAACCCACCAACCACCGGGGCTGCGCAGAGAATAAATCCCGCATTGATTACCGGCAATTGCGACACTACCTGCAGCTAAGCTAACTGATGGGGTTGATTTACGTGGCATTGAAATGCGTGGATCTAAATTATCCAGATATATAAAGCCCGGTAAAAAACCCAACATACCCAAGCTGTATTCTTGTTGGCTATGGATAGTAATGAATTTATCCAAAGACAGACTTGTCGCAGACAATACAGCTTCTAAATCTACTCCGAGATCGGGGTGGTAGCAGATCGGAATTTCATGCATGGCTGGCTGTTGCTTGTCAGCATGGAAAGTGCTGTTGAGTGTCTGTATTTGATCACACAATAGAGTTAACTCATCAACCGGGGTGCTAAAAGCCAGCATAATTGAAGTTTTAGCGGGCAGCACATTGACTAGATTTGGAATCGATTGCTGCCTTAATTCTGTGGCAAAGGCATGTATATGAGCAAGTAAATTGGGGTCGGTACTGTGCAGATAATCGATGAGAACAGAACAATCTCCATTCTGTCTGAAACCACTGATCAGGTAATTGTGGTCAAAACTTGTCATTAACCAGAAACTGACTCAATAGAGACATCATTTTGTTGTAGAAACTCGGCTAGTTTCTTAGCAATTGCTGGTGCCTGTGGATTATCCCCGTGCAAACATAAAGTATCACAAGTCATTTGAACATCCTGGCCATCAGCAGAGCAGACAGTACCCTTGCTTATCATTTGCAAAACTCGGGGAAGAATAATCTCGACATCAGAAATAACGGCCCCTGCTTGCGAGCGTGGCATCAAAGTTCCATCAGCCTGATAAGCTCTATCCATAAATGCTTCATGTGCAAACCTCAAACCATAGTGTTCTGCTGCCTGTTGCATCATCGAATTAGCTAAACCAAAATAGATAAGCGCCTCATCTGTTCTGGCAATACTTTCAGCAAGACACATGGCTAGCTTCAGATCTGTTGCAGCGGCATTGTATAAAGCCCCGTGGGGTTTTACATGCGCCAGCTGCCCGCCTTCCACTTCGAGCATACACTTCAATGAAGCTATTTGATCTACCAGGATGGCCTTTAAGTCGGCATGATCTATGCTCATAGCCCGACGACCAAATCCTTCACGATCCGGGTAAGAAGGATGTGCCCCGATAACAACACCATGTTTCAGTGCCAGATAAATACTTTGCAGCATCACCTCAGGGCTACCTGCATGTAAGCCGCAGGCGATATTACATGAGCTGATAAACGGCATGATTGCAGCATCATTACTGTCACTAGCCGTAGTATCGGCTTCACCCAAATCGCAATTGATATCAACCGTGAGCTTCATTGAAAATTAAAATGCTGACCACAGCGATTTAGCGCTGAGTAATAAGGTCACCAGAATGACTGCAAAACCAAGGAGATTATGCCAAAGCGTATTTTTATAACGACCCAATAAGGCTGACTGGTTCATCACGTACAGCAAAAATGCTGCCATAAGTGGTAACAATACACCGTTAGCAATTTGCGCAAACCAGATAATTTTGATCGGTTTATAGCCAGAACTTGCGAGTACCAGACCAGAGAGCAAAACCACTATCCAGAGAGCGCGAAAACGAGTGGATTTAAGATTGGACTGCCACCCTAAAATCCCTGAGATCGCATAAGCCGCGGCTAAAGGTGCAGTTACTGCGGAAGATACACCTGCTGCAAACAAACCAATTCCCATGCTCAGTTTGGCCCAGGAACCCAATAATGGTTGCAGTTGAACCGACATATCTGCAGCCGATTGCACGATGATCTGAGACTTAAAAAAGGCAGCAGCAGCGGTTGAAATAATGGCGATAGACAACAAGCCACCAAGACCGATTGAAAAATAAATATCTTTTCTGGCCTTGGGTAAATCTTCTGGTGAACTCCAATGATTACTCACAAAAGAGGAGTGTAAAAACAAATTATAAGGCACCACCGTGGTTCCAATCAGAGCGATAACTGTCAATATCGAGCCTTCGGGTACAGAAGGCACTGCACCAGCAAATAAAGCACCTAGATCCGGTTTGGTCAAAATGAAGGTCGAGAAAAATGCCAGGCTCATTAAAAACACCAGCCCGAATAACACTTTTTCAAGGAGCTTATAACTGCCACTGATTAAGGCGGCGAAAGTAATAACGGAGATCAGTAAAGGCCAGGAAATCGATGCTTTCGGAAAAAGTGCAGCAAGACCCAGGCTTGCTCCGGCAATATTACCGCCCTGATAAGCGCTGTTACCAATAAAAATCGCGACTGCGACCAGTGCAAAAATCACATATCTGACAATTGGCTGAACCAGAACTTGCCTGAGCGTTTCACCCAGGCCCTGCTGGGTAACCACTCCCAGTCTGGCAGCCATTTCCTGTAACACCATGCATGCCGCTAGCGAAAAGATCAGAGCCCATATTAAGGCATAGCCAAAATTAGCCCCTGCCAAGGTACAGGTGGTAACCGTGCCAGGGCCAATAAAAGCAGCCGCTACCAGAACAGCAGGGCCCATAGAGAATTTTTTAAATATCATGGTTTACATTATTACAGATTCCTGGACAATTAATGAACTCTGGTTGCCAAAGTGTCCTGATGAGAAATGATAAATTCACGTAACAAAAAACCGATATCTGAGCGGGATTTAAATCCGGCTGCTAGTGCAGCTTGTTCAAATACCGACTCGTCTAAATCTGGAGAAGCCGCGAACTGCTGCATATCCTTATAAAACCCGAGAGTAAAACAATCAACATCACTACCAAATTCGGTAATAAAAATATCATTAGCTTGTCTCTTAGTTGCTAACAGATATTGGTTTTCCATATTTCTCTGCTGCAACAGTTGTTCAAACCTACCTTGTGCGGCATGAAACATTTCAATATGAAATAAACCAGAAACCTCAGCTTTCGCTTTTATTGAATCCCAGGAGGCTCCAGAGCTTGCAATGAAATCGTGCTGAAAGTGAACCAGAGCATTATAGTCAGTCTTTGAAATTGCCCTGGCCTTAGTGGTCGGTGCCAACAACATCAGATCCCAGTGATCGCCCTGAGAATGACGCATTATTACACGCTCATTATTCAAACCCTGGTTTTCCTGTTTCAGTTGCTCGATCAATATCGGCAAATTGCCGGGTGAGGCTCTGAGCAAGGTGACTTTATACAGATTCTCAGCGGCAAAGGAAACACCACATGCAAACAACAGGCTGATACTCAGGAATATTTTCAATAACAACTTTTTCATTCTAACCATCCAGTAAATCAAGTCATTAATGAGTATAGCAGTGAAATTAGCAAGCACGCCTCGGGGTTGAATTTGATACCATAGATGGATATCAGTCACCTATGATCGAGGTTCTCTACACATGTCGGATATTAGTCTCAGTTTCCCCGGCCACGAACAAATCCCCCTGCGTGAATACGCTGAAAAAGCATATCTTGATTACTCTATGTATGTCGTTCTTGACCGTGCCCTGCCCTTTGTTGGCGACGGTTTGAAACCGGTACAAAGACGCATTGTTTATGCCATGTCTGAATTGGGCTTATCTGCAAAGTCCAAGCATAAAAAATCGGCACGCACTATTGGTGATGTTATCGGCAAATATCACCCGCATGGTGATTCAGCTTCCTATGAAGCAATGGTATTGATGGCGCAGCCATTCTCCTATCGATACCCTCTGGTTGATGGCCAGGGTAATTTTGGCTCTCCCGATGACCCTAAATCCTTTGCGGCAATGCGTTATACCGAATCTCGCCTGACCGCCTATTCCAAATCTCTGTTACAGGAATTGGCTCAAGGAACCGTTGACTGGCAGCCAAATTTTGATGGCACAATGAATGAACCTGCCATGTTGCCAGCACGGTTACCCAACGTTCTACTCAACGGCACTATGGGTATTGCTGTGGGTATGTCCACTGATATTCCCTCACATAACTTAAACGAAGTAGTGAGTGCCTGTATCCGTCTGCTGGAAAATTCCCGCACCACTGTAGAAGAGTTATGTGA
>CAXMRK010000125.1:0-4193 GCA_964195815.1 uncultured Acidimicrobiia bacterium
GCTGCTATTGGACTCATTCGAATCATCGGAAACTTTATCGGTGTCTATAGTCTGGAGTGGGTAGGCAAACGGATCGTTGCTGATCTTCGCCACGATTTGTTTGCTGCATACTTGCGCATGCCATCAGCTTATATGGATCAAAAAAATGCGGGTGATTTGATCTCTCGTTTAACTTTTAATCTGGAACAAGTCGCCAATGCTGCCACCACCACCATCGTTTCTGGTGGCCGTGATGTCCTCATTATTACCGGTAATTTAATTGTAATGTTTACCGCTAATGCCAAGTTGAGTGCCAGCGTTTTAGTGATGGCGCCAATCATCGCTCTGGTTGTCGGTTTAGTGAACCGTAAATTCCGTACCATCAGTAAACGTGTCCAGCAGGCCATGGGTGGTGTCTCTGATGTTACCGCAGAGGCTGTTAATGCTCACCGTGTTATCAAAGTGTTTGGCGGGCAGCAACAGGAACAGAACCGTTTTGATAATGTTAATGAGAATGCAAGAAGGTATGGGATGAGGCTTGTTGCAACTCGTTTGGCATCCTCTTCGGTGATTCAGACGGCGGCTATTTTGGCAATGATTCTAATTTTGATGATTGCGTTACGTCCTAACATTTTAGAAGGGGTTAGCCCTGGCGTTTTCTCAACAATTTTTATTGCCTTGATCGCATCTATCCCCCCATTAAAACGAGTCTCAAACATCCAGGAGCAAATTGGTAAAAGTGTTTCTGCTGCCGAAAGTGTCTTCGAATTAATAGATCAGCCAGGAGAAGTCGACGAGGGTATAGAGACTATTACCGATTCACAGGGGGAACTGGAATTTCAAAATGTCAGCTTTGCTTATGCTGATGATACCCCGGTGCTTAATAACATTTCATTGAAACTCCCGGCAGGTTCGGTAACAGCTCTGGTTGGCCACTCTGGAAGCGGTAAGTCAACCATGGCCAATATGGTTGCCCGGTTTTTTAATCAATCACACGGCCGGATTTTATTGGATGGTACTGATATTGCTGAAATCAGCCTCCGAGAACTCCGGAAAAATATCTCTCTAGTATCACAGGATGTGGTTTTGTTTGACGATACCGTGGCAAATAATATTGCCTATGGTGAACTTGCTGATGTCTCCAGAGAAAAGATTATTGAAGCCGCAAAGGCGGCAAATGCTTATGAATTTATTGAGCAGTTACCCAAGGGCCTGGATACACATGTTGGGCCTAATGGTGCTTCTTTATCAGGTGGGCAAAGACAACGGCTTGCGATTGCCCGAGCACTGTTAAAAGATGCACCCGTATTAATTCTGGATGAAGCAACTTCGGCCCTTGATAGTCACTCAGAACAAGTTATTCAAGACGCATTAGCTAAGTTGATTCATAATCGAACCACGTTGGTTATTGCCCATCGTTTAAGCACAATTGAACATGCAGATCAGATCGTAGTGCTTAAGAATGGACATATTGTAGAGCAGGGCACACATCGACAGCTTATGGAAAAAGATGGTCAGTATGCTGGGTTTTATAAACGTCAGTCTGATCAAGGATAATGCGCACGGTGCTTGAAAAATGGCTGACTGATATCTGGTATAGGAAGTCTGATCCCCCGTGGTTATTGCGTTCTTTGGAGACAGTATATAAGCGGGTAATCACAGATAAGCGGTCAATGGAAAATGGATTGGATTCAGTTCCTATCATTGTCATCGGTAATATCACAGCAGGTGGCACAGGAAAAACTCCACTGGTAATTGCGCTGTGTAAACGCTTGCTTGATGCGGGTTTGAATCCTGGAGTAATCAGCCGGGGTTATGGGCGTAAGAGCAAGGGTTTATATATAGTTCAAGCGGATGACAATGCACGAAATTGTGGCGATGAAAGTTTGCTGATTAAACAGGAAACAAGCGTGCCAGTAATTCTTGCGGAAAATCGCAGACAGGCAATTGTTGCGATGCAAAACACTAGTGTAAACATCATTATTGCAGATGATGGTTTGCAGAATAAAAACCTGCCTCGGGATTTAGAGATTTGCCTGATTGATGGCGAGCGACAGTTTGGAAATGGCCATCTTATTCCAGCAGGCCCCTTACGTGAGCCACTTGAGGGATTAAACAAATTTGACCATATCCTGGTTAATGGTGATGTTAACCAGTTGCAGGATTTTCTGAACAACTGGAGTGATCTTGGTCACGAACCTTTGGCTTCGGTAATGAGTATGGATTTGGTAGCAAGCAAACTCGAGCCTCTCGATAGATATACTGCTGCTGACAATACAGTTGAAGATTTGAGTGACTGGACTGGCCGTAAGGTTTACGCAATCGCAGGGATTGGCAATCCTCAGCGCTTTGAACACACCCTAAAGAATTTATCTATGCTGCCAATGTTGTATTCGTTTCCAGACCATCATGAGTACTCAGCTACAGATTTTCATGGTCTACAGGATTATCCACTATTAATGACCACTAAAGACGCGATTAAATGTGTGCACTTAAATTTAAACAATGCCTGGGTACTGAGTGTAGATGCAGTTGTTAATGAATCGGATTGGGAAAAAATAGTTCAAAATATTGAAAGAATTATGCGCGAAAGACAGGAAGGCGTTGTATGAGTTATCGAATTGTAATCCCAGCACGGTATGCATCAACCCGACTTCCAGGAAAGCCTCTGGCACTATTGGCGGGGAAACCCATGATTGAGTGGGTATACGCGGCGGGCATGCGATCATCTGCTGATGAAGTGGTCATTGCTACTGATGATATCAGGGTGCAAAAAGCAGCCGAAGCCTTTGGCGCCCATGTGGTAATGACTTCCAGCGAGCACTTGAGTGGCAGTGATCGAATTGCCGAGTGCTGTAGACTTCTTGGTTGGTCTGATGCGCAGTTGGTGGTCAACCTTCAAGGTGATGAGCCTTTAATGCCGCCTGCTTGTTTGGATCAAATCGCTACTCTGCTCAAGCAAGATAAGGAAGCAGGTATTGCCAGCCTGTATTGGCCAGTAAAAGATGCAACTGAATTTAATGATTGCAATGCAGTTAAAGTAGTTTGTGGGACTCATAATCAGGCCTTATATTTCAGTCGAAGTCCGATTCCTTGCGGCTTGGATTCGGATTATAGAGTGGCAAAACGCCATTTGGGTTTATACGCCTACAGAAATAGTGAATTGCAAGCACTGTCTGGATTGGCTGAAAACGCATTGGAGCAACAGGAGCGATTGGAGCAATTACGCTGGTTGGCCAATGGGAAAATTATTCGAATGGCTCGGGCAGTTGAGTTCATACCGCCTGGAGTAGATTCTGTTGAGGATCTTGAGCACGCAGATTTTATCTTATCTAAATTATAGAATAAGCTTGTATCTATATGAATAATATATTATTTATATGTCTTGGTAATATTTGCCGCTCGCCTTTGGCGGAAGGTTTTTTACAATATCACGTCAACCAAAGGAAGCTTGAGGGTAGCTTTAACATTGATTCAGCTGGTACTGGTAACTGGCATATTGGTAAGCCACCTGATCGCCGGGCCATTAGGGCAGCAGCCGAATATGGTGTTGACATATCTAAACTCCGAGCTCGCCAGATAACACCCAAAGACATGGATTCTTTTGCATTAGTCATCGCAATGGACCGGAATAATCTAAGTGACCTGCAATTATTGCGCAACAATACAAACGCCGGCTGTCAGATAGAGTTGCTTTCAGAGTCATCACTCGAGCCTGGTTTTATCGATGTTCCCGATCCCTGGTATGGTGATTACAAGGACTTTCAAAGCGTCGCCAGGCAGATAGACTCAGCTTGCTGTTCCTTACTTGAGAAGCTAATACAAGATGACTAGCGGGCCTGCCAAATCAACCGTTGAAGAAGGCTTTGATGGTAAATCCTTTGCCCGAAATTTAAGCAATCGTCCAGGTGTTTATACAATGCTGGATGAAAAGGGCACTGCCTTGTATATCGGCAAGGCCTCACAATTAAAAAAACGGGTGTCTTCGTATTTTGATGCACGTCCCAAAAATACCCGTATCAGCCGTATGATTGCACAGATACATAGCATTGATATTGCAATTACACAGACTGAAGCGGAAGCTTTGATTCTGGAAAACCAACGTATTAAGGCGAATCAACCGCGCTATAACGTTTTATTGAAAGATGACAAAAGCTATCCCTATGTGTTTGTTTCAACTGAAGATGAATATCCAAGAGTGGCATTTCACCGTG
>CAXMRK010000126.1:0-4655 GCA_964195815.1 uncultured Acidimicrobiia bacterium
TGTGGCATTATTTCAATTGGTGATTTAGTTAAATTCCTTCTGCACGAAAAGGAAATTGAGCTGGATCAGCTTAGCAACTATATTGCAGGCGGCTATTAATCCCGCCGCTTAATTGATCTAGCCCGGATCCTTGGTAAATTATCCGGGCTTGTTATCTGAATCCTTTGGGGTAGTGGTCTTATCCATGCCCCTGTCTATAGCATCTTTTGCCGTTGCTGCTATACCGCCTTTTTCAACCTCAGCCCGGATTTTTTCTTCTGCTATATGTACCAGATCATCAAGCTGTTTCGCATCTGAAGACACGTTTCTACGGCCAAATAGATTAATCCAGATTTCACTGTCACGACCCCAGCTGAGCACTTGTTTGAAATAATAATCTGGTTCGCGCGGGTGGATAATTAAGCCTAAAATTGTGGCGATTAAGGCTGCTGGGACCAGCAAAAAATCACGCAAGCCATCGACCACCAGCTTCAGTTGAAAAACCAAGCTATCGCGGATTAATTGCCAGCGTTGTTGACGGATTTTTTCAGGCATAACGATCCTTTAGAGAATATACATAGTGGCGAGTAGACCGACAATCGACATCACTACCGTATAAGGGAACGCCAGTATCACCATGCGCATATAGGACAAGCGAATTAACGGCGCCAGCGCAGATGTTAACAGGAACAAAAAGGCTGCCTGTCCATTCGGTGTTGCTACGCTGGGTATATTTGTGCCGGTGTTAATCGCGATGGCGAGCATTTCGAAATGCTCTCGGTCAATGGTGCCAGCATTTAAGGCATTGGTGATTTCATTGATATAAATTGTAGCCACAAACACATTGTCAGAAATAGCTGATAAAACCCCATTGGCTATATAAAACACGGGGACTTGCAGGTCTTTATCCAGCTGAAATACAGCCTCAATGATCGGGCTAAACAGGTGTTGATCGTGAATCACACCAACGACCACAAAAAAGACTACCAGTAAGGCTGTGAAGGGTAGGGCTTCTTCGAAAGCATGTCCCATGCGGTGTTCTTCAATGACGCCAGTAAACGCTGTGGCTAGTACGATGACGGAAAGGCCAATCAGGCCTACTGGGGCCCAGTGGAATGCCAGGGCGATGACCAGAAAAACAGCGACCAGTGCCTGTGAAATAATGACAGCAGTATCTGCTTTATCACGCTCGGCTTCACGGTCGGCTTCATAATCTATAAGAACACCACGCACATACTCAGGCAGCTGTCCGCCATAGCCAAACCATTTCAATTTTTCAACTAATGCACAGGTGAGTAGGCCAGCAATGAACACGGGTATTGAAACCGGTGCTACTTTTATAAAGAAAGTAATGAAATCCCAGCCTACTTTCTCAGCAATCAGTAAATTCTGTGGCTCACCTACTTTAGTCATGACTCCGCCAAGCGCCGTTCCCACAGCAGCATGCATCATCAGGTTACGTAAAAAGCGCCGAAAGGCCTTCAGGTTTTCGCGATGATCTGTATTGACTTTTTCATCATCAAAATCATGTTCGGCATCATGCGGAATCCCCGAAGCAGCTTTATGATAAACGCCATAAAATCCTGATGCGACAGTAATGATAACTGCGGTTACTGTCAGAGCATCAAGAAATGCCGATAAAATCGCAGCAGAGAATGAGAAAGTGAGTGAAAGTAATATTTTTGAACGTATGTTTAATAAAATTTTTGTAAACACATACATCAGCATATCTTTAAGGAAAAAGATACCAGCGACCATAAAGATCAGCAGTAAGATAACCTCAAAATTATTTAATATTTCAGCTGATACCGTATCGGGTGATGTCAGGCCTATGAACACCGCTTCAATGGCGAGTAGACCACCTGGTTGTAAGGGATAGCATTTTAATGCCATCGCCAGAGTGAAGATAAATTCTGCGACTAAAATCCAGCCAGTAAATACCGGCCCCACTGCAATAAATAAAATGGGGTTGAGGATTAAAAAGCCAACAATTGTCAGTTTGTACCAGGAGGCGGCGTGGCCAAGAAAATTGTCCAGAAAAGCCTGCGACAGAGTGCGGTGCATGTGAACTCCAATATTATGTGGGAACCTTGGTTAGCGCGGTTATTATTTCAGCGCTAACCAGAAGATTTTATCCTGTTTGTATGCTATTGATCCAGCAAAACCGGAATCAATATATTCAAGTCGATAACTCCAGTAGAAATTAGTGGTTATTTTGGGCACATTTCTGTAGAATATATCGCCTTATCCGTATTAAGAGATATATAAGATTATGAAGAGCGTTCAATTTACCTCAGAGTCCGTTTCAGAAGGCCATCCAGATAAGATGGCAGACCAGATTTCAGATGCCATTCTTGATGCAATCCTGGAGCAAGATCTCAGTGCTCGGGTGGCTTGTGAAACCTTTGTGAAAACCGGTGTGGCCATTGTGGGTGGTGAAATCACTACCAGTGCATGGGTGGACCTTGATGATCTGATTCGTAATGTAATTTGTGATATCGGCTATACCTCATCTGAGATGGGTTATGACGGCAAAACCTGTGGCATCATTAATATTATTGGTAAACAGTCCCATGATATTAAACAGGGAGTTGATCAGGCTGAGATTAAACAGCAAGGTGCGGGTGATCAGGGCTTGATGTTTGGTTATGCCAGCAACGAAACCGATGTTTTGATGCCAGCTCCTATCCATTACTCACATGAACTAGTCAAACGACAGGCGTGGGTGCGTCGTAATATAGATGACGGTAAAGCTTATTTGCGTCCGGATGCGAAAAGTCAGCTGACTTTCCGTTATGAAGATGGAAAACCAGTTGGTATTGATGCAGTCGTTCTTTCAACCCAACATTCAGATGAGATATCTCTCCCAGATCTTAAGGAACTGGTACGGACACATATTATCGATCCAGTGTTACCGCCTGAATGGCTTAGTAGCGAAACCAAATATCATATTAATCCAACTGGACGTTTTGTGATTGGTGGACCAGTGGGTGATGCCGGTTTAACCGGTCGAAAAATTATTGTAGATACTTATGGTGGTATGGCTCGCCACGGTGGTGGGGCTTTCTCAGGTAAAGACCCATCAAAAGTGGATCGTTCAGCTACCTATGCTGGTCGTTATGTTGCAAAAAATATTGTTGCTGCAGGACTTGCTGATCGTTGTGAAATCCAGATTTCATACGCTATTGGTGTAGCTGAGCCAACCTCAGTTTCTATAGAAACTTTTGGTACCGAAAAGGTATCAGTAGAACTCATTAACAAACTCGTAATCCAGACTTTTGATTTGACCCTCTACGGGATCAATGAAATGCTTGATTTAATCAAGCCAATTTACCTACAGACAGCGGCTTATGGCCATTTTGGCCGTGAATATAATGCCGAGACTGGTGCCTTCAGCTGGGAACGGACAGACCGTGCCTCTCAGTTGCGTTCAGCAGCCGGTCTTTAATATCAAAAACATACAAATAAACAGGATTAGGCATATATGAATACGCAATTAAATACACAGGATTTCACAGATTATCTGATTAAGGATCTTAGCCTCGCTGAATGGGGACATAAAGAAATAGGCATTGCTGAAACGGAAATGCCGGGGCTAATGGCTCTGCAAGCGGAATATGGTGAAAGCCAACCACTGAAAGGTGCACGAATTGCCGGCTCCTTGCATATGACCATTCAAACCGCTGTATTGATTGAAACCCTGGTTGCTCTGGGTGCAGAAGTACGTTGGGTTTCTTGTAATATTTATTCAACTCAGGACCATGCAGCTGCCGCAATAGCCGATCAGGGTATTTCGGTATTTGCATACAAAGGTGAGACCTTGGATGAATACTGGGATTACACCCACAAGATGATGGATTGGCATGATGGTGGTACACCGAACCTGATTTTAGATGATGGTGGTGATGCCACGATGTTGGTCATGTTGGGTTCCCAGGCTGAAGAGGATGTTTCGGTACTGGATAATCCTGAAAGTGAAGAAGAAATTGCACTGTTTAAGGCTATTCGGGCACAGCTCGCTAAAAAACCGGGCTGGTATAGCAATATTCTTAAAAATATTCTGGGTGTAACCGAAGAAACAACCACAGGTGTTAACCGTCTTTATCGTCTACGTGATGAAGGGAAATTACCATTTCCGGCGATTAATGTGAATGATTCGGTCACCAAATCAAAATTCGATAACCTCTATGGTTGTCGTGAGTCTTTGGTTGATGGTATCAAGCGTGCCACCGATGTAATGATTGCAGGCAAGGTGGCTCTGGTATGTGGTTATGGTGATGTTGGTAAAGGATGTGCTCAATCTCTTCGTGGTTTAGGTGCAACAGTGCTGATCACAGAAATTGATCCGATTTGTGCATTACAGGCAGCCATGGAAGGTTTTCGTGTCGTCACCGTAGAACAGGCTGTTGATCAGGTCGATATCGTGGTGACTGCAACGGGTAATTTTAATGTGTTAACAGAAGAACATATGTTGCAATTGCGTAACGAAGCAATTGTTTGCAACATTGGCCATTTTGATAATGAAATTGATGTCGCCGGTTTAGAAAAATACGAGTGGGTCAACATCAAGGATCAAGTAGATCATGTGATCTTCCCAGACGGTAAACGTATTATTCTGCTAGCCCGCGGACGCCTGGTAAATCTTGGTTGTGCCACCGGACATCCAAGCTTTGTTA
>CAXMRK010000127.1:0-3779 GCA_964195815.1 uncultured Acidimicrobiia bacterium
AACCACCCCTACTTACGACCCCTATTTAGCACTTGCATACCGCGAAGCTCGAAACAGGTGCTGAGTTTTTAACAACATTCTATCCATAACTGGATCGCCGCCAACAAGATTGGCGGCTTGATCAGGGCTGCACCAGCGCAAGTCATTCGATTCACTGGATACTGTCAGCTCTGGTTGCTGTGCCTGGAGTAGAAAGCGTGCATCATAATGTCCGTGTTCCGGTATCTTGCCCCGCGCAGGGATGGTATGTATATCAAAATCGAAAATCCCTTCCTGCAAGAGCTTAAAAGATTTGATACCTGTTTCTTCCTGTGCCTCACGCAAGGCTGCGCCCAGCCAATCCATATCAGCAGTTTCAATATGACCACCAGGTTGTAACCAGCGATCGAGTTTGCGGTGGTGCAAGAGCAGGATCGAGTCCATAGAGGGGTTTAAAATCCAGCATGAAGCAGTTATGTGGCTGCGACCATTATCAGCCTGCCAAAAATATTTTTGCTCACCGACTAAACTAATTGCACGCTCAAGATCTTTTGATTCTTGAGTATCTGCTGCCTTGTGCTCTTTTAACAGGGCATAGGTATCATTTCGATTCAGCACTAGTGGTTCCTAAACTGGCATCACGGATTGATTTGAATTCATTACCCTCGTACCAATATGGCCAAGTTTGACTACTGCCTACTTGATAGCCGATATCAAAGAATAATTTTAAGTCTTCTGATAAGCCACTTAAGTCCCAGTGTTGGTTGATTTCATCTGCAGGCGCATGATAGCGATTACTGCTGTATTCAGCATTCATATCGAGCATGTATTGTTCGCCTTTATTGCGGTGTTTAACCCCACCTTTTGCATACAGTACCGGAACTCCACGTTTGGCAAAATTGAAATGATCTGAGCGGTAAAAACTACCCTTTTCTGGATACAGTTCAGGCACCATCTCACGCTGCTGGGTGCTTGCATATTTCTTGAGTAATTTTTCCAAACTGGAACTACCATAACCAACGACGACAATATCGGTGGTCTGCCCATAGACATTCAGCGCATCCATATTTATCCCTGCTACTGTTTTTTCCATGGGAAAAGCTGGGTGGGCAGTATAGTGTGCAGAGCCAAGCAAACCCGACTCTTCAGCAGTAACAGCAAGAAATCCGATGCTTCGAGAAGGAGCTTTTGGGAGCTGTGAAAATGTATCAGCCATCGCCAGCACACCCGCCACACCGGTGGCATTATCAACGGCGCCATTATAGATATTATCAGCACCATGTTCTGTGCTCAGGTCTGTTCCAAGATGGTCCCAGTGGCCCATATAAAGAAAGAGTTCATCATCTGCCTGGCTACCAGGCAAAACTCCGCCAATATTGAACGACTGGGATTTCTCTAAAGTATTATCCAGATGCACAGATATATTTGCACTCAGCGGAACTGGCTGAAAAGTTGTTGATAGAGCTTTGCTTTTAAGGCTTTCAAGTTGCTCTCCTGAGGCAGCGAGCAATTGTTCAGCTACAGGGTATGTGAGCCAGGCTTCAAAAGGAAGGCGATCCATGTTCCCGTTGCTAGTGTCGAGATAGAACTGTGGGCCAGACCAGGATGATTCAACCACTTTCCATGGGTAAGAAGCGGCTGCGGTTTCATGCACAATTATGACACCACTTGCACCTTGTTTGGCGGCTTCCTCGTACTTGTAGGTCCAACGCCCATAGTAGGTCATGGCTTTACCTTTGAAAAAAGCGGGGTCTTGGAGGACAAACCCCGGATCATTGATCAGAACCATTACAGTTTTGCCTTTAACATCGAGGTCTTTGTAATCATCCCAACCATATTCCGGCGCAACTATCCCGTAGCCAGCAAATACAATTTGACTACTTAACACATCAATTCTATCCACTGTTTGACTACTGCCTATCATAATTTCAGAACCGTATTTCAGGTCGCTACGAATCTTATTATGCTCAACCACAATTCTTACAGTTTCAGGGTTCGCAGTGATCGCGACCATTGGTACAGCCTGACGGTAACTGTCACCGAACATGGGTGCTAAACCATTGGCAATAAAGTTCTGTTCAATATAATCAAGGGTTAGCTTTTCACCTTCAGAAAATGGTGCGCGTCCGCCAAATTGATCTGCTGACAAAGCCGCAATGTCAGTTAGTAAATGTTTGGAGGTAATATGCTTTTCTTTGATCAGTTCTAGCTCAGTATTTGTGTCGTCAAGCGTATTATCAACATCATTATTGTTATTCTTGAAAGTCTGACATGCGGTCAGCAGCAGACTTAAACTGAGAATGGTCACAAATTTTGAATTACTTATCAGAGAGGGCATTATATTTCCTGTTAGAGATTAGCTAGAGGGGGTTCATTCAGCCTGAATAATACGTGGTTCAGGTATTAGCTGGAGATTGAATTTTAATTTCACCGTTTGTTGAATGTCATTTGCTAATTGCCATAGTTGCGCACCACTTGCACACCCAAAATTTATCAGTATCAATGCATGTGCTGGTGAAACACCCACATCCCCAACGCGGTGACCTTTCCAACCACAATCCTGAATCATCCAGGCTGCCGAGACTTTGCTGAAGCCTGCTTCCTGTGGCCAGTGGGGAAGCTGTGGATAATCAACTAATAACCGCTCCAATTGTGCATTCTTGATGATAGGGTTTTTAAAAAAAGAACCGGCATTAGCTAAAACCTTCGGCTCTGGAAGTTTCTGCAAACGTAACTCGCTAACTGCATTTGCTACATCCACAGGGCGGGGAGCATGACATCCCATGGTCTCCAGTTTTTGTTTCAAGCCCGTATAACCCAGTTTCAATTTGGGTTTTTTGTACAATTTTAAAGTTATATTTGTTATCCAGAAGCGCTCGGGCTGTTGGCGAAACAGGCTATCTCTATATGCAAACATACAATCCTGATTCTTAAGCATCCGCATTTCATTATGCTGTGTGTCCCAAACTTCAACCAGTTCCAGAGAGTCTTTGATTTCAACCCCCTATGCACCTATGTTTTGTATTGGCGCGGCCCCTGCAGTACCTGGTATTAAAGCAAGGTTTTCGATACCTGATAGCCCTTGTTCGAGACTCCAGAGTACACTTTCATGCCAATTACTACCTGCTTGAATACGTACATAGGCATGTTTGTCGGTTGCATCAATAATCTGCCGACCCTGTAGCCGGTTTAATATCACATCGCCAGGGTAGTCAGTGATAAAAAGAATATTTGAACCGCCACCCAGCATTAACGGATTGTGTAGAGGCATGCTGCTGAGTAGGCTGAGATCCTGTAAGTTATCAAGCACAAACAAACGTTGGCAATTAGCAGCTACTGAAAAGCTGTTGTAGTTTTTTAAACTGGCTTCTGGAAGCTGTTTCATTTGCTCCGAACTATTGCTTTATTGTTAGCGAGTGCTTTGCCAATATCTGTGATTAACCCTGGTCCATGGTAAATAAAGCCGGTATAGATTTGCACCAAATCCGCACCCAGTTGGCGCTTACTTACGGCATCGATTGCCGACATGATGCCTCCTGTCCCGATCAGGCAAATGTCATTTGGCAGGGCTTTTTCGAAAGCTTTTAATGTTTGATTTGATGTATTCAGCAGAGGAGCGCCTGACAGCCCACCAGCTTCATCAGCGTGAGTTTGTCCCAGTACCGCATCTCTCTCAATAGTCGTATTTGTGGTGATAACAGCCTCAATCTTGTTTTTAGCAATACAGTCGGCCATCTCCTGAATATTGGAATCTTCCAGGTCAGGGGCAAGCTTAACCGCAAGAGGAACCCAGCGATCAT
>CAXMRK010000128.1:0-6153 GCA_964195815.1 uncultured Acidimicrobiia bacterium
CCACTCAGCATTCCGGCTTTGCTCAGGCAACAATTGCGCCATACGCTGAACCTGAGCCATTAATTCGTCTGCAGAGGGTAGCTCCATTAGCTCATTTTCAACCTGCTCAATCTGAGCTTGAATTTGCAACTTTGCATTATCTGTAACAATGATATCCTGCTGCTCAATATCAGGCTCAGGCGCTCCTGCATCGGCATTGGTTTCAGCGTCTTGTTTTTCCATACTCGGAACTGGAGGTGTTACTTTTTGTGCTGGGCGCAGATTATCTTCACTGGTACCCCCACCACGTTGATCTGCCTGGGCCAGATAATCTGCCTTATCCGGCTTTTCTTCTGATTGCCAGTTCACCAGAACTACGTCCAAATGCTGAGCTGGATCTGCTAACTTTTCACTCACTAACTTAAACCCAATCAGCAGAATAATCAGTGCATGCAAAACCAGTGCTGACAGTATTGCCACCATCATAGGCTCGTGATGCCAGCGAATATCAGGCTCAAAGATATTAGTCACTGACGACCTCTTACATTAATCATGTTCTGTTACTGTACTTGATTTTCAATTTCATTAAATAACTGGCCGGCAATATCCAGCCCGAATTGCTTATCTAGCTCCCGAATACAAGTCGGGCTGGTGACATTCACTTCTGTGAGGTATTCACCTATTACATCCAGCCCGGCAAACAATATGCCACGCTTTTTAAGTTCGGGACCAACTTCGGCCGCAATCCACCGATCCCTGACGCTCAATGGAATGCCTTCTCCTCGGCCACCTGCAGCAAGGTTGCCACGGAAGTCATCAGAGCCAGGGATTCGCGCAAGCGCGTAATCTACAGGCTTGCCATTGATCATTAATATCCGTTTATCACCCGCTGAAATTTCATTGATATAACGCTGAACCTGCATCAATTCACCATGCTCACCTGACATGGTTTCGAGAATTACGTTTAGATTAGGGTCTTCAGGATTAAGTTGGAATATGGAATGGCCACCCATACCGTCCAGGGGTTTAACCACTGACTTACCGTGCTGATCAACAAACGCGCGTATATCTTTTACATTTCTGCTGACCAACATCGGCACACAACACTGAGGGAACCAGGTCGTAAAGAGCTTTTCATTGGCATCACGTAGGCTTTGTGGTTTATTGACCACCAAAACACCTGCCTTTTCAGCCAAATCCAGAATCTGAGTGGAATATACATAGTCCATATCAAATGGAGGATCCTTGCGCATCAGGATCACATCAAGCTTGGCTAACGTAGACTTCTCTTCTGCCCCCAATTGATACCACTGAGCAGAATTGTCTTCCACTGTTAGTGGCTTTATGCGCGCTGCCGCTTCACCATCACGAATAAACAGATCTGGAACTTCCATATAGAAAAGCCTATGTCCACGCGCCTGGGCACTTAGCAACATAGCAAAGCTGGAATCTTTTTCGATCTTAATTTGATCAATTGGGTCCATGATGATGCCGATTTTCAAAGACATGAATTTGTATACTCCTGAATCTAATGTGCGACAGATTAGAAAATTATCTCACGACATCAGCATAATTAACTAATTTATTGGGATCAATAGTAGTACAGATGTTGGCAAGAGGTACCTTATACATATAGACTAAGGAACAGATGTGCGTCAGATCCTGTAATTTAGTTGTGCTTTTCCACTTTTATTTGGCATTAATTACCAAGATCTTTATACTGACAAGCATATTAAATATTACTGATATGGCATATAAGACCATAAACCACCATTCCTTGGAGAAGGAAATCCATTGAATAGGGAAGCAGACATGAACAACATAAGTAGTCGGGGTTTTGAGTGAGCGAAGCACTGAAAATCCTAGTTATTGATGACAGCAATACTATTCGACGATCTGCCGAAAACATGCTGCGCAAGGAAGGCTATGATGTAGAAACATCAGAAGATGGCTTTGATGCATTATCAAAAATTGCACGCATCAAGCCTGATCTGGTATTTGTTGATATCATGATGCCACGGCTTGATGGTTATCAAACCTGTGCCATTATTAAAAATAATGAAGAATTTAAACATACGCCTGTAATAATGCTAACCAGCAAAGACGGGTTGTTTGATAAGGCCAGAGGTCGAGTAGTTGGCTCTGATCTATATTTAATAAAACCATTTACAAGAGAAGAATTATTGAATGCTGTAAGACAACACTCAAATAAATAATAATTCTATTACAATGACCTGGGGAGGTCGGTGAGGAATATGCAAGTAGGGAGTGCACAAAGCAATTCGTTTCGCAAGCTGGTGGAATACCACCAGCGGAGTCTGGCATTTGATAAAGCCGGACCGGTTGAACGCGAGCAGGCTACTAACTGGTCAGGAGTGATTTTCCGTGCAGGAGATCATCGGCTAATTTGTGGTATTGATGAAATTAATGAAATTCTCGATATCCCCACATTAACACCCATTCCACTATCAAAACCCTGGTTACTTGGACTCGCTAATGTCCGTGGTAATTTGGTGAGTGTTTGTGACTTCATGTGGTTTTTTACTGGTTCGCGCTCTCCCATAACAACCCATAGTCGACTGCTACTTACCAATGTTGCAGGGCATCCTTTAGCACTACTCGTCGATGAAATTTTTGGACAACGTCACTTAATTACCAAAAATGCGCGCGTAAGTAAAAAATTCAAAAACACAGCCCTATCAGACTGTGTCAGCAAAGAACATCAAAGTAGTGAGGAAGTCTGGGGCGAATTGAGTTTACAGGCCCTCCTGACCAACACACAGTTTATGACAGGTGCAATTTAATGAGTAACACTTTTTCTATAACCCAGCCGCAATTACACGGCACTTCTACCGACTTGTACACGGAGTCAAAATAATGGCTAAGCTTAATACCAATTCATCCGGCGACCGCAACACCACTATGTTGGTGCTTGGTGCTGCTCTGATTATAGTGATTCTATTTGTGGTCTGGAACTTCTGGCAACTGAATAGAAACAATCAGCATCAGCAGCAATATATCGCGCTGACCACAGATGCTCAGGTTCTCTCGCAACAGGTGGCCAAATCCGCCGCTGAAGCGGCAACCGGTAACTTTGATGCTTTTGATGAGCTCAGCTTTGCCCGTGAGCAAATCGAGCTGGATCTCACTATCTTGCGTAATGGTAATGACAGCGGCCTACCTGCCACCCCTCAAGCTGCGTCAGAACAACTGGCAGAGCTTGAGATAACCTGGCAACGTATCAATAACAGTAGTGGTACCGTGCTTGATCGTACCGATCTGGTACTTGATCTTTCCGATGCTGCGAATAATTTTGCTGCATCAATTCCACAGTTACAGTCAAAAATCGATCAGGTCACACGACTGTTAACCCAGACTCGTGCAGATTCATCTCAGGTATTTGTTGCTGGTCGTCAGTTAGTACTCTCTGATCGTATGTTGCGTCGTGTAAGTGACATATTGCAGGGTGGTGAAGGTGCTGTTTCTGCTGCTGACAACTTTAGTCGTGATGCTGCATTCTTCGAGCAAGTGCTCAACAGTCTGATGACAGGCGATCAAACACTTGGTATTGCTGCAGTGAGAAATCCTCAGGCACTTGATTCTTTAGGAGAAATCGCACAGCTGTTTGAAGAAACCAAAGCTGATATCGACATTATCCTGTCATCCTCGAGCGAATTATTTGAGGTGCGCAGCGCGGCTGATGAAATCCTTCTGGATACCCAGGATATGTTTGATCAGGCGAAAGAACTCTCCGGCACTTACTCAACTCTAGGTGAAGATCGCTTGCTGCCCTCGGTTACAGCAGGCTTAATCGGTGCGATCCTGGCAGTATCCCTACTAGTACTACTGGGAATCGGACAGATCGGTGCAACCCGTCGTCGCGCAGAAAAAGACACCATTGAAAACAAACGAAATCAAGAAGCCATCTTTAGCCTTCTGGATGAAATGAGTACTCTCGCTGAAGGTGATCTGACTGTAGAGGCAACGGTGACAGAGGATATTACCGGCGCTATCGCAGATTCTGTCAACTTTGCTGTTGAGTCACTTCGTGATCTGGTTGTGAATATTAATGACACCACCAAAACTGTGGCCATATCTGCTCAGGAAACCCGCTCCACAACAAATGTCCTGGCGGAATCCAGTATCGCTCAGGAAAAACAGATTGGATCAGCAACTGAGGCCATTAATAATATGTCAACCTCATTTGACGAAATGGCCCAACGCTCACGTGAGTCATCAGAGATGTCTCGGAGATCGGTTGAAATCGCTTCTGAAGGTGCTAACAAAGTGCGCGAAACGATTAATGGCATGGATACAATCCGTGAACAGATCCAGGAAACATCCAAGCGTATTAAACGGCTTGGTGAGTCCTCACAGGAAATTGGTGACATTGTTGAATTGATTAACGGTATCGCCGAGCAAACAAACATTCTCGCGTTGAACGCTGCTATTCAGGCGGCATCAGCGGGTGGTGCAGGTCGCGGTTTCGCGGTGGTTGCGGACGAAGTGCAACGACTGGCTGAACGTGCTACCAATGCTACACGTCGAATTGAGACTCTGGTAGAAACTATTCAGACTGATACATCAGAAGCCGTTGAGTCAATGGAGTCCACAACGACGGAAGTTGTACAGGGTGCGAAGCTGGCAGAAGATGCCGGCTCTGCGCTGGATCAAATTGAAAGTGCTTCTCAAGACCTGTCAGCAGTGATTCAAAAAATCGCTAGTGAGGCTCAACGCCAGTCGCAGTCTGCGGCTGAAGTAGCCACACTTATGTCAAGCATTCGAGAAATCTCGGTGAAAACATCCGAAGGTAGTAAACAAACTGCGCAATCGGTGGGTAAGCTGGCTGATTTGGTACGCGAACTGCGTGATTCAGTTGCTGATTTCAAACTGCCCGAAGACTGATAATCAATTTTGCTACAGATGCAAACAGTGACTTACAACAACGAGCCGCTTCTGGAAACAGAACGGCCTGGTGGAAGATGACATGTGGCGTGAAGTTTCTAATCCCTATGCAGCCATAGGCTGGATACGAGACGAACTCAACAATCTGTTGCGCCAGGTCCGTATTGGCCTGGAATCTGCAGCGGAAGAGAATGATACCAGTCTGCTTGAAAATGCTGAAGCAGCATTAGATAAGCTCCATTTAACTTTGGAAATGCTCCGCAGCCCAGGCGCCAGCTTGCTGGCAAATGAAATGCGCGCATTACTGACAGAGTTAAGAGCCGAGCAAATTAACGAAACCGAGAATGCCCTTTCTGCTTTGATGCAAGGACTGGTCGTTCTGGATACTTATCTGGATCGTTTACAAGCGGGCGGTTCAGATGTACCTCTTTTGTTGCTACCCTCTCTCAACGATTTGCGTGCAGTGCGCCAGCAACCGCTATTATCGGAAGGGGTGCTATTTAATCTGAATTTAGATAAGTTTGCTGCTACTGATATACCAATAAACCAACATACAGTTGCTGATATTAGCAAGGCTGCCAGTAGCTGGTCTGGCAACTTCGCAACCAGTCTTAAAGAGCATTTAAATGACACCAGCAATAACTCTGGCGTCAACCAGCTAATAAAGTTAGCCGATGAAATTCAAAACAATATGGGTAGTATTGAAGACCGCCGTTTGTGGTGGGTTGCAGCAACTACTTTCAGAGGCATTCAATCCAATTCCATAGCTGACAACCTGTCATTGCGCGGTTTATTTGACAGGTTAGGGATGCATATAGCGGCTCTTGCGGATCGCAGCAATACTAAAAGCAAAACAGATTCACTAACCACAACTTTGCTCTATTACATTGCAATTGCTAAAGATGGCAATCAGCAAGTCGATAAATTGCGTGATCTTTTCCAATTGGAAAAGCTGGTAATGAATCCGGAAGAACTGGAACATGTTCGTCGTGGAGTTTCTGGTCACAACCGCAAACTTTTCGAATCACTGTCTACTGCGATCGGTACTGAATTTGAAACAATCAAAAACCGGATGGCCGATCTTGAAGAAAATGACCAGATAGATGACGGCGATCAAATAACCATTGACGAACTGATAGCTCGACTTGCCGATACGATAAAGGTCATCGGCTTACAGCAATCAGCAGATAAATTACACCAATCCAGCCAAATATTAGCCAAGTTTCGGCAAGCAGGTAGCCGACCTGATGATAAGGAACTAGTACAAAT
>CAXMRK010000129.1:0-9953 GCA_964195815.1 uncultured Acidimicrobiia bacterium
GGTTTAGATTTGTTATTAGGGTTTCGATTGGTTGCGAAATATATTTTTTGCATAATACATTAATTCCTAAAATTCAGATTTATATCAAATATTAAATTTGTTCTATATTAATCTGTTTTTACATTGACAAGATGACTTGATACTAAAGATAATAGCCTTAGGTAGTACCTTAAAGGACAGGAAAATGGTCGAAATTACTTCACAAAATGCAGCAAAACAGGCTTTTATGCCACTAATGCGGGAATTAGTTAAAGCCTACCAAACATTTTCACACTACTCAGCTGATGGTTTTCGGCTATCCGGTAGTAACTTAACCCAACCTCAGGGTGATGTTGTCTTTACCCTCGGAAATACTGAAGGCATGACCTTTAGGGAAATTGGTGAGAAAACGCTAATTACCAAAGGTACGCTAACCGGTGTTATCGATCGTCTTGAAGACAAAAAAATGGTCAAACGGCGTACTGATAAAAACGATCGCAGACGTATTATTGTCCGCTTAACTCGACGGGGTGAACGTTTATTTGAAAAAGAGTTTCCTCGTCAGGTTATCTGGATGAAAGAAAAATTTGGCAAACTAAGCAAGAAAGATCGAGACGAAGCAATTCGTTTGCTGGCGAAAATCAGAGAAGCTTTCGAGGCTGAATAACTAAATGTACAATCGGGTTATATTTTTAGCCCGATAAAAACTATTGTTTGTATTGCTACTACCACAAACTGTGGCAGGGTTAGTTTTTTTGCCAGCCTTGTTGCGGGACATCTGTGTCAATACTCCACTGAGCCAGATCCTCTGCCAATAGCACTGGCCCATTAAAATGTTTTTTCACCAATGCGACATTTTGCTCTAAATTCACCAAACTGCGCGCCATAAAATGGCTTAACAGTAGGGTCTTAACCCCTGCTGTATTCGCAATTTCTCCAATCCTGGAAGGGGTAGCATGCAGGTTTCTTGCAACCCTACCAGCATCTTCTGGAATGGGGAATGGCATAAGCCAGAGATCGGCGTTTTTTACAAACTCCAGAAAAGCTGGATCACTCAAATTTTGATCGCCTGAAATAACAATTTTGAAATCAGCCGTCTGGATTGAATATGCAAGTGCTGGCACCGGACCATGCGGCACAGAAATAGCGCTAACTGTATATTCATCAACTGTAGCGGCCCTGGTTATTACGCTTTTTGTAAGGGGTATTTCAACTGCATTCAAGGCAAATGGATCAGCACTGCCATCTATATAAGCAGAAAGATAAGCGTACGCACCCTTGCCTGGTGCGAACAAAGCTGAAAGCCAATCATTCAAACCTGGAAACGGAGCAGAGCCTGCCGGGCCTGCGATAGTTAATGGGCTAGTTTTATTGCCAAAATATGCGCTTTTCAGGAGTGCCGGAAAATCAGCTGAGTGATCTGTATGAAAATGGCTGAAACCAATAAAACTCAGCTCATCCATATTTATTCCGGCCTCGCCGATACGCTGAAACACGCCAGCACCAGCATCAATGAGAATACGCTCACGCCCTGCAATTGAAACGATATAACCCGAAGATGCACGAGCATCATCAGCAATCGGCCCACCTGAACCAAGCACCTGTAGCTTGATCTCAGCGGAAAATATAGTACTGCTTAATAGCAATAAAATTACGGGGAAAAGAGTCCTCACTGTGTATGCTCTCCATGCAAGTGGCCGTGTTTTGCACAGGCCTCACAATCGACCCAGCCAGAATCTCCGGAGACATAGAACTCTTTTTTCCAGATAGGCGCCCTGACCTTGATTTCATCAATAATATAGCGGCAAGCAGTAAAGGCTGCATCCCGATGTGCAGACGAAACCCCTACCCATACAGCAAGTTCACCAATTTCCAATAGACCGGTACGATGTACGCATGCTGCCTTAAGAATTTCAAATTTATCAAGCGCTTCATTGATGATTTTCTGGCCTTCTTTTTTAGCCAGTGATGGATAGGCTTCATAGGCAAGTCGCAGTACTTGCTGGCCTTCATTATGATCTCTTACCCAACCTTCAAATGCTACGTAGCCACCGGCCGCGTGATCTGTTAACTGTTCACGTAGCCGGGTTAAATCTTCCGAAGTATCAATTAGAGCAAACAAATATAATTCTCCAAACTGTTTAGATTCTGCTGACAGCCAAATGTCAGACTACGAATTATTAGGATGCCTGTAGCCAGTGGTTTTTCAGACGATTTATCCACCAGCCATCGGCGGCATAAAAACGACCAGATCACCCTCATTGAGACTGCTATCCCATTGTGCAAAGCTATCATTAATAGCCACTTTGAGTTGCGCCTGCTGAAGGCTGAAGTTATATCGATCACTGAGTTGTATGTATAGCTCAGCTGGATTACTGGCTGTAGACTCGGTTTCCTCGCTACTACAACCGGCTTCATCCCGAAGCTGAGCAAAATATTCAATTTTCAATTTCATCTATGCTTCCAAATCTGTTCCAGTTCTTCTGGGTGATTGATGTTATCCATTGAGCGAGGATCGAGCTGTTGGACAAGCCTGGTATCAGCATTAATCAATATTTTCCGAGGACAACAGCGGTCAATTAAGATGGCCTCATTAATAATAGACCGGCTTGCTGGCTCCCATATTGCACACAAAGGCTCCGGTAAACCCGGGTGATGAACACTTACAAAAGCGGATGCCATAGCCGCTGGCTCACGCTCGGCAAGCAAGTGTTCGATACTGGCATCATTAAGCCAGGGCAAATCGCAAGCAATCACCAACCAGGCAACTTGGGGATGAGCTTGCATCGCCGAAGCAATACCATCCAGTGGGCCTTTGGTAATCTCTTGATCATGAATTTGTGGCAGGCCTGCACGAACTGATTCAGTCCTTTGCTCTGCTCTAACCGAGATATAGACTTTTGGCAAATGCCTTTGCAGTAATTCATATGCCCATTGGATCTGTGGAAGGCCATGATAGTCGATAACTGCCTTATCATGACCCATACGTTTACTTTGACCACCAGCCAATATCAGACCATAAACAGGCACAGTATTACTCATCTGCACAATCTGCCAAAAAATCTGATTTACCACCGGTTTTTTTGATTAGCCGAGTATCTCGAATCACTATGCCTTTGGTTACTGATTTGCACATATCATAGACCGTTAAAGCGGCCACACTGACAGCTGTTAATGCTTCCATTTCAACGCCAGTACGGTAATTTGCAACAACTGTAGCATCAATCCTCAAATTCCCATCTGGGGTTTGTTCTATGCTAATTTTACAGTCATCCATAGGAATCGGGTGGCACAGAGGAATTAGCCCCGGCGTATTTTTTGCCGCCATTACCCCGGCGATAATTGCCGTCGCTACCAGCGGTCCTTTTTTAGTCTGTAAGCCCTGCTCGCGCAAGGCATTTGCAAGCACTTCAGGTAATTCAACAACGCAACGTGCATGAGCCGTGCGCCGAGAAAGCTGCTTGTCACCGACATCAACCATTCCAGGCTGCCCGTCTTTATTCAAATGGCTAAACATTTTATCCACCAATGTAATACATCTCGACTTTTTTAGAACGTGCGACGCTTGCCTGACTGCGCCCTTCAGAATAGCGATCCCGACGAATATGCCAAGCCTCTGTAATCATGTCGGCAAGATCATCATCACTGACACCCTCGCGCATGGGGCTACGCAAATCCAGGCCCTGAGTAGCAAAGAGACAATTATATAACACCCCATCTGAAGACAGCCGGGCTCTGGTACAACTGCCACAAAACGGTTCGCTTACTGAAGAGATTAAACCGATTTCACCTTGACCATCAGCGTAAACCCAGCGCCGAGCCACCTCGCCATGATAGTTTTCCTGCGCTGCCTCCAGCGGCCATTTCTCAGAAATCATGGCAAGTAATTCAGAAGAACAAACAGAGTTTTCCGGCTTCCAGTGATTGAGATTGCCGACATCCATATATTCGATCAGTCGAACTATAATTTCGGTTCCGCGAAAGTACTCTAACAATTGCAGCAGCGTATGATCATTTGCGCCTTTTTGCACAACCACGTTAATTTTGATTGGCGTCAGGCCCGCCTTCAGGGCCGCCTCTATCCCTTCCAGTACCAATTCCACACTACCGCGGTGACCTGTCATCGTATGAAAAACATCAGCATCAAGTGAATCGAGGCTGACGGTTACCCGTCCCAGACCTGCACGCTTTAGGCTGTTTGCATAGCGCCCCAGCAAAGACGCATTGGTAGTAAGAGCTACATCCTCAATACCTGGCAACGTAGTTAATTCGGAAATGAGCATAAATAGATTTTTACGTAGCAGTGGTTCACCACCAGTAATTCGTAACTTGTGCACACCCAATTTGGCAAACACACTGGTTAAGCGGGTAATTTCAGAAAATCGCAAACGGTTTGGGGACTCAAGAAAATTCAGATCCGGTTCCGGTGCTTCTTCTGGCATACAGTATGGACAGCGAAAATTACACCGATCCATGACCGATATTCGTAAATCTCTCAGCGGGCGACCAAAATGGTCGAGCAATTCATGTTCACGCTTATTCATCGAAGACCACCCCAGGGGTAAAACTGCGCTCTGTAACCCGCAGGAAATTGCTGTTGATGTGCTGGTAATTCGACAATACCATCAGCACCAGACAAGCCTGCAAAGTCTCCCGAAGTATTCGTAATTTGTGGTATCGCTTGAAGCTCGCCAGATGGGCCAGTGTCCAGATGCACGGCAAGCAACCAGCCCAATGGAGGCTTAAATTCCAAAGCTTGTGCAAGCGGTAGCCTGTGGCCTGATGAACTGATTGAACCACGTAAAATATCGATAGCAAATTGCAAGTAACGGGCGGTACATGCTAATACTGAAACCGGATTGCCTGGTAATGCAAAAACGGGTTTTCCATTGGCGGCAACACCGAACCAGAATGGTTTTCCCGGCCTTTGAGCTATGCGGTGAAACACTTTTTTTACTCCACAATCTACCAACACATCGGGAACAAAATCGAACTTGCCTTTACTGACTGCACCACAAAGAATCAATACATCATTTTCTGCTAAAACTTTTTTAATGTGCGTAGCAACCACATCTGGATTATCAGCAACCGGATAACAGTGTGCTGTAAGATCGCCGCGGCATTCTATGGCCGCTGCAACCGCCACATCATTGGAGCGTCGTATTTGATGCTCAGCAATTGGTTCGCCCGGCTGAATAAGCTCATCACCTGGGGAAATAATGCCTGCGCTTAATAGTGGACTGACCTGTACTTCTGCCATGCCTGAGGATGCGATGACCGCGACTTCTGGTGGGCGAATTAAGCCCCCGGCATGCAATAAAATTTTTGCTTTAGGATAGTCCGAGCCCTGTGGGTGAATGTGCTGGCGACTGTTAACCAGCAGACCTTCCTCAAGAATGGCCTTACCCTCCTGTATAGAAATTCTTTCAACCGGAATAACGCAATCACAGCCGACAGGTAGTACTGCACCTGTCATTATTTCAATACAGCTAGTCTTAGCAGGTAGAGCCATTGGCGCCTGACCGGCTGCCTGAGTACCCGCAATAGTGAATGCACTGTGGCCTTCATCAACAGCGGTACTATCAATTGCAATACCATCCATCATTACCCGATCAAAGGGCGGTTGCTGGCGTTCAGCAATAACCGCTTCCCGCAAAACCCTGTTGGCGGCCTGTGCCAGCGGGACGCATGCTGGTGTCAGCGGATGTAAGGATTCCTGAATTAATACTTCAGCCTGTTGAATGCTTATTAATGGTTGTTCAGGTTTCATTTGTTATCAGCACTCTTACTGCAAGTCAGCGATGATTATAAATCTATAGGCATCATGCTGCATGCTTTGCTGCTATTTCAAGAAAATAAAAAGCCCTGCAGGAATTCACACTACAGGGCTTCAATAGCTGTTTAAATCAATCTAAATATTAAACTTGTTCGGTAGTTTCCAGGCACCCAACATAAACACAATGGCAATCACTGCAGCAACAGCAAAGGCTGGAATGTTATCCAACAAGCCGCCAAACTTTTCGACACCTGTATCTGCAATTGAAACACTGCCCCCGGCTATCTTGGTGAAGATTGAAGGGAAAACATCCTTAAGCCAGCCGTAGGCCAGAGTAAATAAAATAGCCCCTACCAGTCCGCCGGCAATAAAAAAGAAAGCATCTTTTCTGCCCCCGCCTACGCCAACCAGACATGTGCCAGGACAATATCCAGCAATGCCAAAACCAATTCCAAATATCAAGCCGCCAACCACGACACCTGCATACGCCGCTTTAATGCTGATATGAGATTCATTGATAGTTCCTGTTGCTAACAGAGCAAACAAGATCAAGCTGCTGAAGCCGATAGCCAGGAGGATCACTTTTGCCAGATGCAGGTCCTGGAGACGTAACATGTTTATCAAGTTTTGTGGGTTACCGGCACCGACACGATGTAAAACAAAGCCAAATATTCCACCGATTACTATTGCGAGAAAGATATCCATCTTATTGACCTCCCTTTGGTGCTTTTCTGTAGAAAAATATCGCCACCGGAATTCCAGCTGCAAAAGTACCTAAGGCAAACAAGTATCCGCTCAAAGATGTTTGCATCATCCCGCTCATCATATGGCCACTGGTACAGCCACCAGCTAAACGAGCACCGAATAAAACCAGCACACCACCAATAAAAGAGACTAAATATCGATTGCCATGTCCAGATTTACGAAATACTTCAGGAGATACTTTATCGTCATCTGAAATTCTACCCTTCTGTAAAACGACTGAGAGCACGCCACCGCCAATCATCGCCAGAATGAATATAAAACTATAATTCCACGGGTTTTCAATGTTCTTCGCATATTTGCCGCCACTCTTGTCGAGATAGGCGTTGGAACTGCTATAGCCCGAGTTTGCGGAAGGATCAACCTGGACTACTTCATCTGAAAACATGTTCCAGACTATCCCATCAAATATTACAAATTGTGTTGACACACCAATAGGTTTGACCAGAATAACTGCAAGTAAAAATACAGCCCCCAGGACTAACCCTCCTTTTAACCAACTCCACTGAATATGCATATCTAACCTCTTGATTGTATTGCACTACTGGGTAAATTTAGACACTTTCTCAGAATGTTCTTATATTATAATCTTCGCATGTAGCGAGCGAATTTACAATTAATATGGTTAAAAGTAAAGGCTGTTGAAAAGAATTAAATAACAACTGGATAAGTTTAAAGCAATATTCTGGCGGGTTTGTTATCCTTTGATTGCAGACTTAAACAGCGCAGGAAATCATCATCAATGAACACAGTTGAGCACGCTTCAGATGGCAACTCAAACAGCGATTTAAAAGCTATCGCGCAAGTGATTCTGGATGGATTTAACAAACACTATAGTCTGTTTCGAGGCTTCTGCCAGGAGGCCCAAATTTGTTTTGAGCACGCCGACTGGTCACGCTCTCGCGAGGCTACCAGGGAACGTATTCTAAGTTACCAAACCCGGATCAATGAAACCGTTGATGGCTTAATCACCAGTTTCCCACATACAACCAATAACACCGAACTGTGGTCTGACTTAAAATCAGCCTATCTATCCCTGCTGATGGATCACCTACAGCCTGAGTGCGCTGAGACTTTCTATAATTCAGTCGCCTGTAGGGTCTTACATCGTGATTACTTTAATAATAGGTACATATTTTGGCGACCTGGCCTCAGCACAGAGCACTTACATGGATCCACACCGACCTATCTGAGTTATTACCCAGGGTCTACTGGAATGCGTCGCTGTCTATTAGAAATTGTTACCAGCTTCAAGCTTAAAAATTCTTTTCAAAATTTGCGTGCTGATATACGTAATCTCGAGAAAGCGATTAAAGCTCATCGCGGAAAAAACTGGCGCTCTCATCAAAACGAACAAATTCAGGTATATCATTCTTTATTTTTTAGAAATAAGGGCGCTTATATTGTTTCCAGAATGATTAACGGTAATCAGAAGCAACCTTTAGTTATTGCTCTTTTACAAAACCGACACAAACAACTTTATGTCGATACAGCACTGCTGAGGCGGAAGGATGTTGACATTCTATTCAGTTTCTCGCGTGCTTATTTCATGGTTGATATGGAAGTAACCTCAGCCTGTGTCACTTTTCTAAAATCGATCATGCCAGGTAAATCCGAAGTCGATCTGAATGCTATTTTAGGTTTGCAGAAACAAGCAAAAACACTTTTTTATAGAGAATTACAACAACATCTGAGCCACTCGCAGGATGATTTTCAAATTGCACCTGGTATACGCGGCATGGTGATGTTGGTGTTTACTCTGCCATCCTTCCCTTTTGTTTTTAAACTGATTAAAGACCGTTTTGAGCCACCCAAAACATCTTCACGCGAAGATGTTCAAAACAAGTATCAACTGGTTAAATTCCATGACCGAGTTGGTAGGCTGGCAGATACGCTCGAATTTTCAAAAGTTGCGATACCATTGGATCGTATCGAGGATGAGTTATTGGTGGAATTACGTGAATATGCTGCTGACACTATTGAAGAGATTGGCAATCAGCTAGTCCTCAAACACATCTATATTGAACGGCGGATGGAACCGCTTGATCAATATCTGGCTCAGGCATCCCCGCCTGAAAGGCGACATGCGATTCAAGATTTCGGAAATGCCATTCGCGACCTTGCTGCAGCAAATATTTTCCCCGGAGATATGCTCAAGAAAAACTTTGGGGTTACCAGGAATCGGCGTATCGTCTTTTATGATTACGATGAAATTTGCTACATCACAGAATGTAACTTTCGTCACATTCCACCAGCACGATATATCGAAGATGAGATGTCGGACACCCCCTGGTATTCCATCGCTGAAAATGATGTTTTTCCCGAATCATTCGGCACATTTTTCTTTGCAAACACTGATGATTTTTCTTTGTTTAACAAAAATCATGATGAATTGATGGACGCCGACTGGTGGAACGGAGTCAAAGAGACCATCATTGCAGGTGAGTTAACCGATGTATTTCCTTACCCAGCAAGCCGGCGTTTTTCGAAACGTTTTAAACACAAATGAGCTAGCCAACTCTTCAGTGCCTGATAAAGAGATATTATCGCGGCACAATCCGATAAGCTTCGCTCAGGTGTTTCAAACAGGCATCAAAGGTCCTGCTGATCTGTGTGGTATTTCTAATTCGCTCAATTTTTGGCCAGGTCGCACGACGTCCTTCCATCATCATTTCAGTTGACTGATCACGGGTCAGATTGGACAACACTTTACTGACCCGCATTAATTGCTGTTCAGGATAAATGTTGATATCACCACTATAGTTCTGGCTAACTAATGCATGTGCTTTTTTTATTACTGAGCTAAGCCCGGGTATTTCAAAGTGCTGATGCACTTTTTCCAGGAAGTGTTCAACCTGAACCACCGGAGCTTGGAGAACCACATCCTGGAAAAACGGCAGCAAACCTGTTTCTTCAATTTCTTCACTCATAAATGGGACCACATGCGGATTGGTCTGACTGACAATGTAATGATTAACATTATGCAAGCGGTTGACTCTTTCTTTAGGAATATCCTCATGTAAAGAACCATCTATCCAGCGGGACTGAGGCATATACACAACAGATTTACCATTATAATTTTTTGCCCTGAGCTGCACTGATGGAAATAATCCTGGAATCGCACTTGAGGCCAGGGCCGCCCGACGAACCAAAACATTTGGAGCAGTGAGGTAGTTCAATAAGCGTGGAAACTGATGTGAGTCTGCAGGGGATACCGAAATATTTAAGATTCGACCGGTATGTTCATAAGCCTCCAGAAAGGTCATCTCTGGAATGATTTTATTAATTGAGCGTAACAGCTGTTTCGGATCCAGAATCCCCTTGCCTTTTAAGATATCAGTAATCCCAAACATCCGGCTCCATTCAAATTCAACAAAACCGGGCTCCAGTAGTACCTCCAGCTCTTCATCGGTGTGCGTAGCCAGTATTCCGGCAA
>CAXMRK010000130.1:0-2891 GCA_964195815.1 uncultured Acidimicrobiia bacterium
CGGGTACTGGAGCATTGGCATTCAGGGTCCATGACCCAACGTGTGCCTGAGCTCTACAAAGCCATGCCGGATGCGTTTATTTATATGCACCCTGCGGATGCTGAGAAACGTGGTTTAAAACGCGGAGCAGTTGCGAAAATAGAAAGCAGACGTGGTGAAGTAACCGCACAGGTGGAAACCCGTGGACGTAACCGCCCTCCCGAAGGTCTGGTATATATGCCATGGTTTGATGCCCGCAGACTGACAAATAAACTAACCCTGGATGCCACTTGTCCGATTTCAAAGGAAACGGATTATAAAAAGTGTGCCGTGAAAATATCGGAGGCCAGCTCATGAAAAGCAGATTAATAATTGCACTTAGCCTGATGGTATCTTGTGTTTCCTATGCAGGTGAGCCATGTTCACGTGAAAATGTGGCCACATTACGCAGTCATAGTGCCCTCGATGCAACTTCAGAAGCACCAGTGTATAAGCCGTGGACTGGTAAAACTCCTAAGATAGAACGCACTTTTGCTGAACAACCACCGCTGATTCCTCATAAAAGCCAAAACCAGAAAATAAACTTGAAAGTTAACAAATGCCTGTCTTGCCATGGTCCGGAAAACTATGAAAAGAAAGAGGCAGCCAAGATTGGTGAAAGTCATTTTAAAGATCGCGATGGCAAATTATTGACCAACGTATCAGCTTCAAGGTACTTCTGTAATCAATGCCATGTTGAACAACGCGATGCTAAACCATTAGTTATTAATAACTTTAAGGCAAGCAAGCCTGCTGAGTGAGATAAGTTGAGAACTTAACTACAGAGATCATGCCCGAGTGTAAATAAATACCCCGGGTCTGGTCTCTGTTTTCAATTTTGTTTTAGCTGGCTGGAATAACCAGTTCTTTGCCGATTGAAATACGATCAGATTTCAACCGATTCACCTGGCGCAATGTGGTCAGGCTGATATTGTAGCGCTGGGCAATACCCCCGAGAGTGTCACCTCGAGCAACGATATGCCTTGAAACCGAATTATTTGCTGCAATCCAGGTACCTGGTAGTGGTTGCTGTTTGAAATGCTGCTCAACGCCATTGGCAATTGCTGCTGCTAATTTCTTTTGATGATCCCTGTTTTTAAGCTTCTTTTCTTCTTTTGGGTTACTGATGTACCCGGTTTCGACCAGCATTGATGGCACATCAGGTGATTTTAAAACCACAAAAGCGGCATGTTCTACCTGATTTTTATGCGTTTTTCCAAGCTGTCTCAAGCTCTTGAAAACTTGATTGGCTGCGTGATCACTGGCCCCCATTGCCGCATTTTGAGAAAGATCAAGTAACACAGATGCGAGTACATTATCTTTATCTTCCAGGGTTACACCACCGATCAAATCAGCCTGATTCTCGGAATTTGCAAGCCAGCGAGCGGCCTCACTACTGGCACCCCGTCGAGATAATACAAACACCGAACTACCGGAAACACTACTTTTGCGAAATGCATCAGCGTGCACAGAAACAAACATATCTGCTCTTGCTTGACGTGCTTTTGCAAAGCGTTGACGTAATGGAATGTAATAATCACCATCCCGAATTAACACAGCTTGCATACCTGGCTTCGCATCAATAGCTTTTTTCAATTCTCGTGCAATTTGCAGTGTAATATTTTTTTCACGAGATTTACTCGCACCTAAAGCTCCGGGGTCTTCACCACCGTGCCCTGCATCCACCGCTACAATCACATTTCGCTCTGCATTTGCCTGTATCGTTTTAATGATTTTTGCAGGCTCCTCAGAAACAGTTTTATTCTGTGGATATAGATCGACCACAAGTCTGTGGCCATACTCACCGATGGGTGCAAGTAAAAAACTGCGAGGCTCTACAGCTGCTGAAAGATCCAATACAACCCGCATTTTTCCACCTTCTGGCTTACCATAGCGAACTGCTTGTAAAATACCGGCTGTTTTTGGATCTAGATTAAGCGTGGTTTTAAGTTCGGTTGCCTGCAAATCCAGCACAACACGAACTGGATTTTCTAATTCAAATAATTTGTAGCTAGTGGAGCTACTCAGATCAAATACGGCACGAGTTTTTTCTGGATCTGTCCACACCCTAAGACCTTTGATTTCGCTATTAGCCGCCGCATGCGATACCGCAGCTAGAATTAGCAACAATACTCCGGTGCAACTCGATATTAATAGCCTGTTACGCATCAATTTCCTTGCTGGTACATCTCCCTAGGGGGAATATTGCGTGTTTTAGTCAAAAAAATCAAGTTTGACAACAAGTATTTTTCAATAAAAACCAGTAGATATACGAATATCCTAGAAACAAGTCGATAATAAAGATATGAGTTTTTCACCGATTGGGGTTTGTGCCTGCAGAATAAACATCCGCCCACTTGCCTGATCATCGATTTGAATTGATAAATCTGCTGTTGGCAGCCAACCCTTCCCCTGTTGTGGCCACTCAATCAAAGCCAGTGATCCCGCTAGTATTTCAGGCACACCGATATACTCCAGTTCTTCTGCATCACTCAGGCGATACAAATCCAGATGTAACAGTGGTAATTCCGCCAATAAATTATCCTCTGATTGACCAACGTTAACTCGATATTCCTCGATCAAAGCGTAAGTTGGGCTTTTAATTCGTTCTGTTACTCCCAGCGACTTGAGCAATTCTCGCGCTAAGGTAGTTTTTCCTGCACCCAGGTCTCCCTGTAACCAAATACAGGCACTGAAAGGCTGATCAAGTGACTGTTGACGGCGATACTGTGAACTTATCGACGCGGCTAATTTTGCTGCAAGACTCTGGGTATCACTTTCCAGGGGGCAATGGCAGAAAACCACAACGGGGGCTTCAGTATCCACAGCTGGATCAAAATTATTATTCATCATTATTCAACAACAGCCGGATC
>CAXMRK010000131.1:0-5729 GCA_964195815.1 uncultured Acidimicrobiia bacterium
TCGACCCGACCTATGGTGGCACAGCCTTCGACGCCGATACTATGCCCAAGCACGGTCGTACTGTTTGGGCCCCTTTCAAACAGTCCACAGATTATTTCAAACCATCAGCTCAGGACTATATGATTAATCTGGTCGTTGATGACCTCAAAGGAGCCCTCGCTCAGGTTGAAGCCGGCGGCGCTGAACTCATTGGTGAGCCTGAAGATTATGGCTATGGTTTATTTGGCTGGTTCCTCGATCCCGAAGGTAATAAAGTTGAGCTTTGGCAACCTACTGCAGAAACTACTAAGTCTTAAACAGCTGAGCCCGATTTAAAAAATACCGTGAGAGTCTAGATTCATGAAATCCGTGGTTGAATTTCTCAAAAAAGTTGAAAATGAAACCCGCAAATCCGATGCCTTCCAGTTACTGGCTATAATCGAAGAGGAGTCTGGTTATAAACCTCATCTGAGTGGCAGCATCATCGGTTATGGTCAATATCACTATAAGTATGCCAGCGGTCGCGAGGGTGACTGCTTTGTAACGGGTTATTCGCCACGCAAACAGAACATTGCTATCTACGTCATGCCTGGGTTTGCTGAGCTACAACATCTATTAGCTGATCTGGGTAAACATAAGACCGGAAAATCATGCCTGTATATCAATAAACTAGAAGATATAAACCTTGAGATTTTAAGGAAGATAGTCAAATTATCGGTTAAAACAATGCAAGAAAAGCATCCCTGCCGAGAAGTCTAGCGCTACTTTTAGCCATACTTATAAATCACAATTTTCTGGAGTATTTATTGAAGAACACCGCGAAGCTATCTGACTGCCGGCAGTATCGCTATGCATTGTGGCGTACCTGGGATCAATCAAAACCCTGTGTAATGTTCATCGGCTTGAATCCTTCAACCGCTGATGAAACAACTGATGACCCAACATTAACCAGATGCATTAATTATGCAAAATCGTGGGGCTATGGCGGCGTTTGCATGGCAAATTTATTCGCTTTTCGAGCCACTGAACCAGCTGTAATGAAAGCAACTTTAGACCCTGTTGGCGTTGAAAATGACCGTTGGCTTGTCACCCTTGCTGAGAATTCTGGGATTGTAATTGCAGCATGGGGTAACGACGGTTCATTTTTAAACCGGGCACAACATGTAACAAGCCTGTTACCGAATTTATATTGCCTCAAGATGAATAAATCGGGGGAACCCGCTCACCCTTTATATCAAAAAGCTAGATTGAAACCTGTTTCATTAAACAGCTAATAATAAATTGCGCTAGAAACGACTACTGATTAGACCAGAACAATATCAGCTCGCATACCATAGAAAACAAATAACACTTCGTCCTGTTCTCGCAGACCAATATTATTTTTGCCCAGAACTACTAGTACATCGCCAAGCACAGCCATCAACTCATACGCAGAAACATTCATAGGTTATAAGATGATTGATAAGTGCAATTAATCGACACACACAGTATGGTAGTTATTATCAGAATCCAACCGTGAGGCCAATACTCAATGAATTATTTACGCACCAGCGATGATCGTTTTAATGACCTAAAGGACTATCCTTTTCAGCCTCATTACAAACAGATTAATGAGCTACGCATGCACTATGTTGATGAAGGCCCAAAAGATGGCCAGCCTATTTTGATGTTGCATGGCGAGCCTTCCTGGTCATATTTATATCGCACTATGATTCCGCGCTGTGCCGCTGCTGGTTATCGAGTCATTGCCCCGGATCTTATTGGTTTTGGAAAATCAGATAAACCAAAAAGCATTAATGACTATTCCTTTCAAAGCCACATGGACTGGATGACAACATTTATTCAAGCCCTTGACCTGGAAAACACCACCCTGGTCTGTCAGGACTGGGGCTCACTGATTGGCTTAAGATTAGCTGCTGAAAATGAAGAAAGATTTGCAGGCATCGTTGTTGGCAATGGCATGCTGCCAACAGGCGAACAAAAGATGCCTAAAGCTTTTAAAATCTGGAAAAACTTTGCCCGCTTTAGCCCCTGGTTTCCTATTGACCGTATTATAAATGCTGGCTGCTTCAAACAACTGGATAAGGAAGAAAGACGCGCCTATCGAGCCCCCTTCCCATCTTCAGCCTATAAAGCCGGTAGCCGGGCTTTTCCCAGGCTGGTTCCAGCATCAACCGATGACCCTGCTACAGAAGCCAATAAAAAAGCATGGGAAATTTTGAAGCGCTGGCAGAAACCATTCCTCACAACCTTTAGCAATGGTGACCCAATTACTCGCGGAGGGGATAAGTATATGCAGAATTTAATCCCTGGTAGTCAAGGACAACCCCACACTACCCTAAAAGGCGGGCACTTTTTGCAGGAAGATGCAGGGCTTGAATTTGCTGACGCTATCAACCAGTTTGTGGAGCGCTTGAAATAAGCCTCAAATCCACTTTGGTAACGCACAATAATAATTCGCTGCCATAGACTCTATTGCCATATCTTAGAGCTTTTAACAATTTGTAGGGACATTTACGCATATGAAATTACTCGCTTTTGCAGCCAGTAGCAGCAGCACATCCATCAATAAACAACTGGTGACTTTCGCCGTGAGTTTGTTAGAACCAGCAGAAATAGAAATTCTGGATTTAAATAATTACCAATTACCACTGTTCAGTGTGGATAAGGAAAATGAACTCGGCAAGCCAGCATTGGCTCTCGAGTTTTTCGCAAAAATTGGTGCCTGTGATGCGCTGATGATTTCATTTGCTGAACACAATGGAACCTATACGGCAGCTTATAAAAATCTTTTCGACTGGTGCTCACGCATCGACTCCAAAGTCTTTCAAAACAAACCTGTGGTCATGCTTTCTTGCTCACCGGGCGCACGTGGCGGCGCGAGTGTTTTAGCCACAGCAACAAAGTCCGCACCATTCTTTGCTGGCGAACTTAAAGCCCACTACTCAATTCCTCTTTTTTATGAAAACTTTAACCTCGAAAAAGACTGTTTTAATAACCAGGAAATTCATAATGAATTACTTGAAACGGTCAATAGTTTGAAATATTTGTTGTAAGCTCATTTCTTGCTAAACGTTTAACCGATAAAACGATGACCGTCTCCTATTTCACCAAGGGTCAAGGTACATTAACTGCCAATTGCGATTTTGATGAGCATCTTATTCAACAAGGCGATATTGTTTTGCCCGTGTTACTCAAAAACACAGATGAAGTCACTGTATTAACAGCCGATATAACTTTTTACATTTGTAAAAAGCCAATTCGATAGCACAATGGCAGGTAGAATACCTGCCACTCAACAAAAGTTAGCGCCAGGGATTTATATATGAGCGATCTACCCAACTGCCCCGAATGCAATTCTGAATACACATACGAAGACGGGCAAATGTTTGTTTGTCCCGAGTGCGCTAATGAATGGTCACAAAATGCAGAGGAAGAGACTATTACCCAACCGGTCTACCGAGATTCCAATGGCAATGTCTTGAATGATGGCGATACAGTTTCTGTGATTAAAGACTTGAAAATCAGAGGCACTTCTTCAGTGGTTAAAGTTGGCACCAAAGTTAAAGGAATCCGTTTAGTTGATGGTGACCATGATATCGATTGCAAGATTCCCGGAATTGGGCCAATGAAGCTAAAATCTGAATTTGTGAAAAAGGTCTAAATAGAAATAACATCAGCTTACTTGTATTGAATCAAATTCACTTGAGATGTTTTAAACTCATGAAAGATAATTTTCTCAATCACTTATCCAAAATGATTCGGAAACAAATAATTTAAGGAGAACACCATGGATTTAAACCAACTGGCTACTGAATTGCTTAAGGGAAACATGCAAGGCACAAAGAAAAAAGACCTCAACTCTGCAATTGGTGGTCTATTGTCTGGCGGAGATGGAAAAATAGATCTTGGCGGCATCATTGGTGCCATGAAAGATAAAGGTCTGGGTTCAATAGCAGAGTCCTGGTTAGGAGATGGTGGCAACAAATCCATTTCAATGGATCAACTAAACGATCTTCTAGGCAAGGAAAGAGTTAGCCGGACGGCAACCAAACTTAATACCAGAGAAGGTAGTTTGCTTGAAAGCCTGAGCTCAATGCTGCCTCAGCTTATCGACAAATCAAGCAAAAATGGTTCTCTACTTGAAAGTCTAGGTGGCAAAGATGTCGACTTACTTGAAATGGCCACTGAACTATTTGGCAACAAACCAAAAACCACAAATAACAGTGGTCTTAGCGATGTTCTTGGTTCTCTTTTAGGCGGCAAAAATGGTAAACCGGATCTGGGTAGCATTATTGCTTCGATGAATAATAAAGGCCTGGGATCAATTGCAGAGTCCTGGTTGGGTGATGGTGACAATAAGAACATATCCTTTGATCAGATCAAGGATATCCTGGGTCACGAAAAAGTTAGCGAAACCGCAACTCAACTGAACACTGATGAAGGCGGATTGTTGGAAAGCTTGAGCTCCATGCTGCCACAACTCATCGATAAGTCGAGTAAAAACGGGTCACTACTGGATAGTTTTGGTGGCGCTGATGGAATTTTCGATATTGCCAGAGACCTGTTTAAGAAACGCTAAAACATAGCCGTTCACACGTGCCCGGCATTTCAGCATGGTTCTAGTAGTCACTAAACCCCTGCTCTGGCTTTCAATAAATCGATTATTTCGGCTCTTTGAGTCAAGGCTAAAATCAACAACACATCCCCCGGCTGAGACCATTGCAATGCCTTCTGCGCACCTTCATAGGCACTGTCAGCCATAATGATCTGGTCTTGATCCGTGCCCATCTCAAGGGCGAATTGGCGAATCAACTGAGGCACTTCATTTAACTGCCGACCCCTTAGATAATCTGCAATTTCACAAATAACCACAGCATCCGGCTTGATGCTTAAGGCAGATGTAACCAGTCCCTTTATCAATTCATCTGATCTATCACCTGCCTGGCATAACAGCACCAAACGTCGTTTTGCCGGCATATTGCTTAAGGTTTCAGCCATTGAATTCATGCCGTGCTCATTATGTGCAAAATCAATAATGACTTTGACACCATCAAACTCAAAAATATTGCCTCTTCCTGGATTGTCTTCCGGAGTGCTGTGAAAATTGCTTAAACCCTTAGCAATAGAATCCTTATCAATCCCCAATGCATGGCATAAGGCGACAACACCCAAAGCGTTGTGAATATTATGCCTGGCAGCGCCAGATAGAGTAATAGGGATCTCATTGACTTCAGTGATCGCTATTTTGTCACCTTTATAGTGATAATAAATGCTGCCATCATCCACATAACACGCCGTTTTACCGGCCTGAATATGCTGCTTAATGACCGCATTATCAGCATCCCAGGAAAACCAGACAATATTATTTTCTAGTGTGTTCGCAAACTCAACACAGGCGCTATCATCTGCGTTAATAATTAAATCCTGCTGCAGTGAAATGGCTTGCCGGACAATGAATTTCGCCTCAACCATATCTTTCAGGGTATCAATACCATACTCGCCTAAATGATCTTCAGCCACATTAGTGATTAGCACAGCGGTTGCCTTATTTACACCAATACCACGCCGTAGCATGCCCCCGCGAGCAACCTCTAAAAAAGCAACCTCAGTTTGTGGGTGACGCAGTAATGTACGCGCGCCACCCGGCCCTGAATAATCACCAGTATCTAATATTTCATCACCAACCCGAATATAGTCAGTGGAAGTAATACCACAACTTTTACCTGCGGCCTTGATGACTGAACTTG
>CAXMRK010000132.1:0-3395 GCA_964195815.1 uncultured Acidimicrobiia bacterium
GGGTCATATTCTAAACTGAAGATGGTGAAAACTGGCAGCAGGCGAGTAGTGTTCCAACCAGATCAACACTGACCAGTGTTTTTAGCCTGGAGGGTATGCTTTGGGCCGCGGGCCATGATGCAACCATTATAAGCAGCAGTGATGGTGGCGATAATTGGGAATTGCTCTACCAGGATATGGAAGCAGACGCGATTATGGATATTGTCTTTATAGACAAAAACCATGGCTTTGCACTGGGTGCTTATGGGCAGCTTCTGGAAACGACTGATGGTGGTAAGGAATGGGACTATCTGGACTTGAATGAAGTCACTATTGAGCCAGAGTTTAATAACGTAGAAGAAGTCGTTGATGAAAACGACTATGCAGCAGCATTCGAAGATTTAGGCTGCTATGAAATGCTGGAATGTCATCTTAATGCAATGGTGATCCTGTCTGAAAATCGTTTGATGATGGTTGGTGAGCATGGATATGGCTTCCGCAGTTCGGATAATGGTAAGCAATGGCAAGCTATCCATCTGCCTTATGAAGGTTCTATGTTTGGAGCTTTAGCCTTAGATGAAAACTGTGTGCTTGCATTTGGATTGCGTGGCAATGCATTCCGCAGTTGTGATTTCGGATCCAACTGGGTTGCTGTTGATACTGGTACAGAATCTTCATTGCTAGGTGGTACTCAAGGCCAACAATCCGTGGTTCTGGTTGGTGCTAATGGAGTCCTGGTAACAGGAGCAAAAAATAGTTTGAAGTTCAGGGCCGGTATCCTGGAAAGCGGGATTGATTACACGGCAATTACAGTCGCTGGAAAAAACCGGGTCATCTTGACTAGCACGGAAGGCGTGTCCATATATGCACCCGAAAAAAATAAGGCAGGGGAAGACAAATGACAAATACGAAATCCAGTCAGACTCTGCTGCATAAATTTGCAACATTTTTAATTAATGCCCGCTACTTTATTATTGTTTTATTTTTTGCGTTGACGATTGTACTGGCATTTGCCATGTCAAATTTGAAAATTGAAACAGGCTTTAAAAAACAGTTACCCCTCGAACATGAGTACATGCAAACCTTCCTCAAATACGAGTCAGAGTTTGGTGGTGCCAATCGAGTATTGGTAGCGTTAGTCGCCCGTGATGGAGATATGTTCACTCCGGGTTACTTTGATGCTTTTGAAGATATCAGTGATCAGGTCTTCTTTATTCCAGGCGTTGATCGCGCCAGCGTACGCTCCATTTTCACACCCAATGTTCGTTTTGTTGAAATTGTTGAAGACGGATTTGCCGGTGGTAATGTTATTCCTTCTAATTTCTCACCGAGTCCGGAAATGTTTGAACGGGTCCGTTCGAATATCGTTAAGTCAGGTGAAATCGGACGTCTTGTATCCAGTGATTTTTCAGGAGCTATGGTTTGGGCCAATCTATTAGAAGAAGATCCCAGTACTGGTGAGAAACTGGATTATAGAGAAGTTGCACGCCAGCTTGAAGACATCCGTACTCAGTATGAAGGTGAAGACTATAGCGTTCACATTATTGGTTTTGCGAAAATAGTTGGCGATATTTCCGATGGTGCGCAATCTGTTTTCTGGTTCTTTATCGTGGCCTTCATTATTACTGCAATTTTGTTATACCTCTATTCAGGCTCAGTTTGGCTTACCATTTTGCCGCTGGTGTGTTCATTGGTAGCGGTTGTCTGGCAGCTTGGGGCCTTGAGTTTACTCAATTACAGCCTTGATCCAATGAATATTCTGACACCATTCCTGATCTTTGCCATTGGTGTTAGCCATGGTGTGCAGAAAATATCTGCCTGGGTGGTGGAAAAAGAATTTGCTGGTAAAACGGCTGATGCCTGGGCGGCTGAAGGCATCACTTCGCTTGATCATATTCCGCGTAGATCCTCTCCACATGCCTCCCGTCAGGCGATTAATAAGCTGCTGGCGCCAGGAATTATTGCCCTGGTTAGTGATGTTATTGGCTTCCTCACCATCATGTTTATCAATATACGCATCATTCAGGAATTGGCGATCACTGCCAGTATCGGCGTGGGCGTGATTATCTTTACCAATTTAATCCTGTTGCCATTACTGCTTTCGTTTGTGAAGATGCGCAATCCGGAGAAATATCGGCAGAAATTGCTGGATAAAGCACAGCATGTATCTCCGCTATGGGCTTTTCTAGCCAAATTCACCATGCCAAAACGCGCGCTGACAGTAGTGATTGTCAGCCTTGTATTTCTCGCTCTCGGTTTTATGAAGGCAGAGCATTTGCAGATTGGTGATTCTGAAGTTGGCGTGCCTGAGTTACGTCAGGAATCTCGTTATAACCAGGATGCACTGTTGATCTCAGAAAAGTTCTCTCTGGGTGTTGATGTGTTGACTGTTATTGCAGCTGCAAAGAATGAGGGTTCCTGTACAGAAAACTATCAGGTCATGCACAACATTGATGAATTTGCATGGCAACTGGAAAATGTTCCTGGGGTACAAAAGGTAATTACTTTGCCGAAGGTGGTTAAGGTTATCAATGCTGGCTGGAATGAAGGTAATGCTAAATGGCGCATACTCCCACGTGACAAGTTTATTATGCGTCAGGCTGTGGGTAATCTGGAAACAGATACCGGTCTGTTTAATGGTATCTGTAACGCCATGCCTATCATGGTGTTTACTAGCGATCACAAAGCCTCAACAATCAATGCTGTTGTCAGTCGCGTAAAAGAGTTGCGTGAAGAACTCAGCCTGGGTGACGTTGATTACAGCGTAAAAACACTGTCTGTTGATGAAATCGATGAGGCCGCAGAAGAAGCAGCTGGATTTGATGAAGAGGCCGAGGATTATCTGGCGTTCCGTCTTGCGACAGGTAATGTCGGTGTGATGGCCGCGACCAACGAAGATGTCGAAGCTGCAAAAGTACCTATGTTGATGTTGGTCTTTGGAGCAATTGTCATTCTTTGTCTTATCACCTTCCGCTCAATTTTAGGCACCATCAGTGTGGTGGTCCCGCTGGTTGTAGTGTCTTTCCTGGCGGAAGCTTTGATGGCGACCTACGGTATTGGCTTGAAAGTAAATACGTTGCCAGTAGTGGCTCTTGGTGTCGGTATCGGTGTGGATTATGGTATTTACATCTACAGCCGTATGCACGATTTGCTGGAAGAAGGCTTCTCCTTGAATGAGGCTTATTTCCGCACCTTGAAACTAACGGGTAGGGCGGTTATCTTTACAGGCTTTACCCTGGCCACTGGTGTGACCACATGGTTGTTCTCTGCCCTGCAGTTCCAGGCGGATATGGGTATCTTGTTAGCCTTTATTTTCCTCGCTAACATGGTTGGGGCGATTGTTGTGTTGCCAGCATTGGTCAGAGTATTGATGATGTGGAATGAACCTGAAAGAAATACACCGGCAACTATGGGTA
>CAXMRK010000133.1:0-6022 GCA_964195815.1 uncultured Acidimicrobiia bacterium
CTGCGCCTGATCAAGGCTGGCTGGATAAGGTGTGCATTCATCAAATATCATCACGATATCGGCATCCAGTGATTTTTGAACGGACATAGACTCTTCTGGGCCAAGAAAGACGCGGGAACCATCTACAGGTGAAGCAAACTCAACACCCTGTTCGGTGATTTTACGTCGCTCAGCCAACGACCAGACTTGAAAACCTCCGGAATCGGTAAGAATTGGGCCTTGCCAATGGGTGAAGTCATGTAAACCGCCATGCGCCTCAATGACTTCTGTGCCGGGACGCAACATCAAATGAAAAGTGTTTCCAAGAATAATCTCAGCCCCAAGATCACGAAGCTCCTCTGGAGTCATCGCCTTCACCGAACCGTAGGTTCCCACTGGCATAAAGCAGGGAGTTTCAATTGTTCCCCGAGGAAACTGCAAACGGCCCCGGCGTGCAGGACCATCTGTTGATAGTAGTGAAAAATCCAGACGGCTCATACGCAGAAAACCGCTGAAACCAGATTAAACATAAGCGGCAACCATTACCCGCTTACCAAATTTTAATTGCTCATAGGCTCCGTCAGGCGGGGTCAGTAATTCAACTCTGGAAAAGCCAATATTCTGTAAAATCCAGATCAAACCCTCTGTGCTTGGTGCCAGGCAAATGCCGGTAATGCTGGCTTCCGGACCATGTGTTTCCCAGGTTTCATCTATAATCCCAAAAACCCCATGTAAAGGTTTAACAAACTTGTAATTACCCCAGTCAACATTACCAGACATTCCTGGTACTACTTGCGTTTCGATAATACAAACATCCTTACACAAGGCTCGGGCCTTACGTAAAGCTCCAATAGGATCTTCCAGATGGTAGATAAGCCCAAGACAAAGCACGATATCATGCTCACCTAATGCATCCGTATCCAGAAGGTGTACATCAGACTGCAGGGTCGAAATATTATCCAGTTCCAATACCCGTGATATTAATTGGGTGTCTTCGATATGCTCTGCCCTGGCATCAATAGAGAGCACTGAACTGACACCGGAATTTACCATATGCACAGAAAAATCTCCCTGGTGGCAAGCTAAATCCACAGCCGTTTTTCCTCCCAGACCCTCGGGAAAATGTTCGTTTAAAACACTATCCAGCATTTGTCTACGGGTATCGTGAATGGCATCCAGTTCACCGCTACCATAGCTTTTCGAAGTCGAACCATCAGGTAAGCTGAAACTGTAGAACCACTCGCGTTGTTTAATTTTTTCTAAATCTGTGGTCATAAACACACCCTGGTAGATTATTCGTTTAAGTCAGCAGCATGGCATCGCCATAACTGAAGAAACGATATTTTTTACTGATTGCATGCTGATAAGCTGCACGTATATTATCCCTGCCTGAGAAGGCAGATACCAGCATTAACAATGTTGATTCAGACAGATGGAAATTAGTCAGCATTGCATCAACAACCTTAAACCGGTATCCCGGATAGATGAACAGCTGGCTTTCACCGGAATACATTTTCAGCTCTCCATCTGCTGCTGCAGTTTCCAACGAGCGCACCGAAGTCGTACCAACGGCAATAACCCGCCCGCCTTCAGCTTGGGTATTTTTAACTGCTGCTATTGTTTCTGCGCTGACTTCTAGCCATTCTGAGTGCATTTTATGCTCAGACAAATTATCCACACGCACTGGCTGAAACGTACCTGCCCCCACATGTAAAGTCACTTCGGCTGTGTTAACTCCCAGATTACGGATCTTCTCCAGCAATGCCAGATCAAAATGCAATCCTGCCGTTGGCGCCGCCACCGCCCCTGCACGCTCGGCATACACGGTTTGATAACGTTGCTGATCAAATTCTTCGTCAGCGCGCTCAATATAGGGTGGCAAAGGCATATGTCCGATTTCCTCAAGCATATCCATTACCCTGCCAGACCCACATATGCGCAAGCGAAATAAATCACCTTCGCGAGCCGCCATTTCCAGCTGACTCTGGTCTTCCAAAATTATCAACGAGCCCTTCTTAGGCGATTTGCTAGAGCGCACATGTGCAAGAATTTCTTTTTCACTGAGTACTCGCTCAACCAGAATCTCAAGCTTTCCACCGCTTTGTTTATGTCCAAACAGGCGTGCCGGAATAACACGGGTATTATTAAAAACCAGCAAATCACCTGGTTGCAGAAAATCAGGTAGATCGCGAAAGTGTCTATCCTCTATCTTTCCGTCCGCAGGTAGCACCAACAAACGGGACTCTGTACGTTCCGGCAATGGGTACTGCGCTATCAGTTCAGGCGGTAGATCAAATTGAAAATCAGTTCTTTTCATTGCGCTGCATTTTATGTGGAATGCTGTTTTTGTACCAGCAAAGCTTCAAATTTCTGAATAGAAAAAGCCCCTTTCGATAACAAGTGAAAGGGGCTTTGTCATTAGTTTAGATGCTTAATTACAATCAATCGCATCACTTAATCGAGCTATATCCATAGTCCGATTAAAGATCGTATTATTAGGTGATTGAAGAGTAAAATCTAGCGTTTGTGAACCAGCTATCCCGGAAGAGAAACTTTGTGATATTGTGCCAACATCCGTTTCAATTGGTTGCATAAACACACAGGTTGGGCAGTAGCCACGATATTCCAAAGCAGTCAGTGATTGTGTTGACACTGATCCTGCACCAATAACCCAACGAGGCTCACCTGATTTGTCGTATATGTAGTGAATCAGAGCCTGAGTATTTGACCCATACTCAACAGAAGAACCACCAATTCCACCAGCTATATTAATATTTGGTGCCCAGGTACCAGAAATAGCCTGCAGGGTTTGATTTCTACTTACACAGGTATGTGGTGTAAGCACAACTCCAGAACTACCTCCATACTTTCCATTAAGTAAATAACTAAACTTAATATCAGTTTCAGAAATAACTGTAATAGTTATTTTTCCGACCTCGGTAAATTTCTGGGTTGGTGGAGAAGCCAACGGGTTGTTTGTAAATTCAATGATGTCACTGGTATAACTGTTATCTGATGCATTCAAACCACCTGTGTTAAAGAAATACCAGGTCGATGATGAATCTTCATTGTAGGTATACCAAATTCCAAACCATAAATTACCTGCCTCATTATATTCAAAACCCTGGCTACCTGTTGCATTGTAGGCACCATCTCCCCACAGACCGGTGCGGGGTTTGATGCGCGGATTTCCACCCTGGTAAATTGCTCTGGCTGTGACTGCGATTGAGTCTGGGCCGAGATTTTCCGCTTGCATATAATAGCGGCCCTGAGATAACGCACTACCACTAATAGTTGCCTGGGGAGGCACTCCGTTGCTACCAGTGTTACCAGCTTTCCAGGTTGCGCTAGCTGGCTTATATTGCACAAAGGGGGCTTCAGCGAATGCCTGGGCAAAGTCCAATTTGAATATTCTAATTTTTAAATTTGCATTATCCGTGGGGTTATCTGCTTGCAGACTGAAATCGACACTACCACCACCAGGTGGCACATCAAAAACTAAACGCTTGTGAATCGCACCACCAGGAAGCACGAAGGAAGCTGGTGTGTTATTGCCTAAAATAAGTGATTTCTGGATATCACTTTCATCTGTGCGCGTATAGGTTACTGGAATAATTCCCATGTTGCCCACATGCACACTATCTGTACCCACTGCAATGGCACCCCAGCGTTCCTCATCCTCAAATGCGGCTACATCATGCCAGGACACTCTCATTTTCTGGCTCGCATCCTCAGCCACCAATCCTTGTCCCGTAGCAACAAGGGTTGAATCATTACTCTGATTAACGACAGCGTATGTCAATTTCGCTTGCACCGGAGGTGAATTTGAATACGCTTGCATCATTACCCACCATTGACCAGCAGCTGGCCGGGTCAGTTCACAAAACTCATCTGAACCACCAGACAAACTGGAACAAACGACTTCATCTTCATCTGGCCTGTTATTACCATTACTATCCAGACCTATATACAAGTCCATATCAGCAGCTGTAGTATCCCCGGTAGTCGCACGCAACATGAAGGTGTCTGCAGTAACATCCACTAATCTGAAGATATTACCGCTGGCGTTATTAAAAGGTTCATTAGGCGAAGGATCTTGTGTAACGGTGGCGTTGATGACCGTTGGTTTTACTAAACCTGCAGCCACATAACTGCCATCGCCAATTTCAACCAGGCCTGATAGTGATACCAGCTTAGAGCCTGCTGAATGTGGTGTTTGTATGGTTATTTGGCTGGGCAAATTACCTGGAGTACCATAGACTGCTAATGGCAGGCGTGAGACTGGGCCATTTCCATTGGTATTTGTTAGTACCACTGTTCCATAATTCCACTTACCAATGGCATCAGGAGTAGAGGTATCAACCGAAATCGTTAATGTCCGTGATGCGCCATTGCTGAGCGTAAATTGAGTTGGCATTACATTGATATTGGCATCCCCTTCTACAGACACACTCCAGCTACTGCCACCCATTGCATCTTTTACAATACGGGTGAAACTGCAACCACTCTTACAATTAGGATCGGTCATTCCAACCAGGTTGAGATTTCTGGGTGAACCTCCAGTAGCTGGGTTCGCATTCCGAAACTGCTGAGCCGTCACTGGTAAATACACACCAGGAGTTGCGGCCAGACCAATTTGTGGACGACCCGCCCCGGCCTGATGAAAATTGGCTGGCTCACCGGTGAAATCTATCATGGATTCAATAGTTGCTGTCAATTCTAATGCCGAAGCAACATGATCCGGCCCCCAGCCTGGGTTTGCGGCGATAAGTAAAGCGCCCGCTCCGGCTACATGGGGAGAGGCCATTGAGGTGCCGCTAGAAAACCCAAAACTAGTATCAGAGCCATCACTGGCAGCAAAAATATTACTACCTGGCGCCGTTACATTGGGTTTTGAAACACCCTCAGGATTATATAAGGGGCCTCGAGAACTGAAGGAAGCAAGAATATCGCCCTTAGCTGCAACCTGTCTGATTTCTACGCCATCAATTGCCGCTTTATGGCCTGAGCCAGTAGTCAGCCAGTTGCGAATTATATTGCCTTTATTAGCGCCTATATGTGATGCCGGCAAGCAGTGCTCATCAGCGGCAGTTGATTCTCCCTCGGCACTTGTATTAATCAGGATATAACCAACTGCCCCGGCTCCCTGAACATTCTTGCTTTTTTCAATTCGCCCGTATTTGCCCCGGTCGCAAACAACAATTTTTCCGGTAAAGGTTCCAGCGTTCCATCCTGACGGCATGCTGCTACCATTGCTTGCGGCACAGCTACTGGCGAGTTGTGCTGGTCCCTCACCACAAAGCGCATTGCCAAAGTCCCCTGCATAGACGATATCTCTCAGCGAGATGCCAGATGTCAGGGCTTCACCGACTATATCGTTGGGTGCTGTTGTAGCACCACCTGCCATATTTTTTAAAACGGTTCCTTGAACACCATCATGGCTGGCTGCTGCTGCCGCTGTAACCCATGGTGCATTCGCTGGCGAGCCAATAGTAAATTCTGCCGGCCCATCATTTCCTGCTGAGGTCGCTGCGAAAATCCCGGCTTCCCTGAGTGCAAGAAAATTCTGAGCTGTAGCTGACGTCCAGGGGTTGCTTTGACCAGAACCACCTATCGAATAATTGACTACATCGACTGCATCTGTCACCGCCTGGTTTAGCGCATTAGTAGTTGCCGAGCCAGCACAACCTTCTTCATCTTCAGGCGTTAATGGATCATCTTCACGGCAGACTTTATAGGAAATAACATTGGCATGCGGTGCTACACCAGAGAGGTTATAAGTTAAAATATTCCCACCAAAGTTAAAGTTTAAGTTATTCAGTACATTGCCAGCGGTTGTACTACCAGTATGACTACCATGGCCACTACTGTCCTCACCTTTAGTACCTTCTGCAGTAAAATCATAAACACCAATTAATTTGCTATTACAGGTGACTTCAATATCGCTACAAAGCCCTAAAAAGCTGCCGCGTGGATTGTTATGTGTATAGCCATCATCGCCAGTTGCTGCAAATGATGGATGGTCCATATTGACGCCAGTATC
>CAXMRK010000134.1:0-2718 GCA_964195815.1 uncultured Acidimicrobiia bacterium
AACCAACCTCAAATAGAAATATTGAAACGAGAGATCATTACTGAGCCTACGCTTAAGACAGTAACATAGGCTAAAATATAACAGCTGATTCTTTCAATGTCTGCTTTGTGCCATAAACAGACGTTCAAGAATAGTAAATACTTACTTCAACTTGCTCGTAATAATCATCTCTTACAAGCGAAATCCCATACCGCTTCGCCTTGGCTGCCTGGCAAAATCGGTTTCCAGGAACCAGATTTGTTTACTACTCTCATTACTACATAACCCTCACCCATATTTTCAGTGTAAGCATTTACGAAAATTATTCGACGTTGCTCTTTCACGCAGTCGTATTCATCTTGCCTCTGTGTTGACAGGTAATGCTTGCCATCACTTATCTGCACTGTCTTGAAGTCAGTTAGGCGCAACATTTTTACTATGTTGCCAGACTTATTAATGGTGGTAGGATCAGAATAAAGGGTGAACCTATCATTTCCACCAACATGAACCCACTCCGCCATCGTGTTGGTGGTGCTCAGTATTAGTATTAATGCCAACAATAGTTTTTTCACTTCGTTTATCCTTGTTCGCCAATTATTATTGGTACAATTCTGGCACATTGAAGCACAAAAAGCAGGAAAAAATAGGAATAGACCTTAACAGGTAAAGCAGAGATTCAATTGTTGTTGCTTATTCTGAATCACTCAATTTTTCTCAATTCACCCGACTCATAATCCCTTGGTCGAAGGTTCAAGTCCAATTAGACTCAACAAATAAAATAGATGTTAATTTATTGAATGTCTGCTTTGTGCAAAAGCGAACAGTCGCTAATTTCTATTTAAGAAATATTTTGGCCAGAATTAAAATCAATGTTGGAAAGATTTAAATGAATGTTTTTAGGATAGAGTGGAGTAATATAGAAATATCTGACACATTCAAATCTAAAGAAAGACTCTTTTATATTTCCGTACATATTCATGAATAAGAGTACTGATTTCATTCAGAGTAACTGGCTGCCTCCTGACGATCCACAACGAGTTTTGTTGCATAACGAAGTGCATACCCGCCAAAGTCAGCGCATCCATCTGCCCGCGTTGGTGGTCTATATCGCAGTAATTAGTAATGACATCACTCTTGAGCAAGAGTGTGAACACCTGCGCCGCCTACCCGGGCAGGAGGCGATCATGATCGATCATTTGCAGCATAATTTTCTTCGCATGCGGTTGCAGGGATATACCCTGAGATGGGAGCGCCACACAGAGTTTACAAGTTATTCACTTGTACAACAATTGCCCGAAAGCGCACAACTGGGCGCGACAGATCCTGAATTACTTTCATCCTTAGCCTTGCCAGAGGGTTGGTTAGCTGGAATTCCCGGCAGAACATTTGCCGCCATCAAGCTGGTTATGGTGCATGGAGACCTGAAAAGCCCGGAAGAGATGTTATTGTCGGCACGCAATTGGTTTGGTGAACGCCCCGTGGCGGCATCTCTGGTCGGAAGAAACAGTCACTCGCTCGTGGTGACGGATTTCATGCTTCGAGACAGCGGTTTTGAACGAATGTTGGTGATAGCGCCACCTAAGACATCTGTGACCCGGGCAGGGCGCGTTGCCCAGCGACTGCTCGAAATCGAAACTTACCGTATCATGGCGCTGCGAGGCCTGCCAGTGGCTAAGCAACTTGATTCTGAGCTGGCCAATGCTGAGCAACAGTTAGCCAGTATCACAGACCAGCTGAAAAATAAAGTCGCTTCTGAGCAAGAATTGCTTGATAGGTAGGTTTCACTAGCAGTGCATATCGGGCACACCACTATCAAACACATGTACCGCTTTACTGCTACACGCGCCTACGACAAGATGATAACTCAACGTATCAATGAATTAAGAGAGAAAGCTATACCTGGAACACAAATCATTGGTGAATTTATGTGGCATCGTCTTTCCCCTGCTATAGCAAAAGTAGAAGATACTGCACAGCGCATGGGTTCACTTTCTGAACGTATCTCTCATACCAGCGCTCTACTGCGCACGCAGGTCAACATACTGACTGAAGCACAAAATCAGCAATTGCTTGAAAAGCTCACGCGCGGCCAGGAACTACAATTGCGACTACAGCAAACGGTGGAAGGTTTGTCGATTGCGGCTATCTCATATTATGTGGTCAGCCTGCTACTATACTTAACCAAAGCTGGTAAAGCCGCTGGTTTACTGATCCATCCCGAACTGGTTACCGGAGTGATGATACCAATAGTATTATTGGCTGTCTGGCACATCACGCGTCGCATTCACAATAAATTTCTCAAGTTAGATTGATAACGTATTAGTAACTTTACATATATGTATAAATGCAATGACCTTAATTCAACTTGATTGAAACAACACATCCTGAAAGATGTAATTTGTAACGAAGGACTCTGATATTTATGGTGCAAAATGATGTATAAAAGTGTTTTGTCGAATGGATTGAAAGCCATTCCGACACATGTTGCTTTGAAAGAAAGTGCGCAGCTTCGTAAAATAGGCTTTGCTAAGATTAGTAACCTTATAAAGTATAGTTTGTCTTCCGCGCTAGAGCAGGATGCAATTGCTTCGGTAGAAAAGAACAGGTTGGTCTGTGATAGCTGGATGACAAACTTGGAAAAAAATACACAGGAGACAACGTCCTATCAATCTGCGAAGCGCTCTCAGCCTACAAATGTACTTATGCAATTCCAGATTGCACTGCTTCCCTTACTACAAA
>CAXMRK010000135.1:0-5684 GCA_964195815.1 uncultured Acidimicrobiia bacterium
GCGACTCTGGGCTTAGTTAGTGACTCAGATTTTGGTGGCGGCGGTACAGATGTTCGTGGTCATATTATCAAAGCGGGTTATGGCGTTGCAAAAAACTGGTCAACTCATATGACTTATATCCATGCTGAAAATAATCTTGCAGCTAAGGATCCGAGAGACTTTGACCGTTTACAGTTAGATCTGGTGTTCAAATTTAAATAAGTAAAGCACCGCCATGCCGTATCATGGAAAATTTCATCCCGGCCTCCGAGCCGGGATCTCCTCGTGTACCGTGCTATTCGGCAGGAGGTCCCGGCTGATGTGCAGGACGCACGAATGTCGCGTGAGTGCATGGATGCACGTAGCGACCTGAGGCCGGGATGACGAACAACTATTCAGTTAACGGGACAGCAGTGTAAGCAAAACTACTTCGGAAAGCTAAAATATTCCGCCTGATGGCTGTCTGCCATTAGGCGGGTTGGTTTGTGGTTCTAATAAATGCTCTGCGGGTCTTTGGCTTTGGTGTTGAGGCTTAAATACGAGCTAATGGCAATATAATCCGGAAGCTGCTGCTACGTTCTGGTTCACTCTCAATCTCAAGTCGACCATGATGTTTTTCAACCACATGTTTAACGATCGCTAAACCCAGCCCGGTACCTCCCTGATTGCGATTACGCCCAGAGTCGGCGCGATAGAAGCGCTCTGTTAAACGAGGAATATCTTGTTGTTTTATTCCGGGACCGTTATCAATGACTTCAAAGATGGCTGAGCCGCTTCGTTTTGACCAGCGAATACTGATTTTGCCGCCCGCCTGAGTATATCGAACAGCATTTGCAATTAAATTTCCAAAGGCACTTTTAAGGTCGCGTTTTTTCCCGGGTATAAGGAGTGATTTATCAATTTGGGTGTCGATGCTATGCTGGCCAGAGGATAATTCAAGGGCTGTGCTATACAGTTCTTCAAGTAATAACGGGACGTCAACCACAGCTGTAATCATCTTCCGCTTTCTAGATTCATTCTGTAAGCGTGCTAACTCCAAAAGGTCTGTGACCAGTTCATTCATGGAAATAGTTTGCTCATATAGCTTTGTAAATACAGGATGGTTTGGATCAGATTCATCCGCAATTAAAACTTCCAGATAACCATTTAGCACAGTTAAAGGTGTTCTCAACTCGTGAGAAACGTTGGCGACAAAATCTTGACGGATTTGACTTTGTAATTGGATGTTGGTGATATCAGTTAAGACTAAAAGTGATTGGTTTTGCGTGTATCTGATCAGCTGTGCGCGCAGCATGATGTTTTCATTCACAGGTGACCTGATGACCAGGTTATCTGCCTCTAATCCCTTTGATTCCAACCAATGGGTAAAGTCGGGCTGGTGGATTAGAATGTTGATGGGTAAGCCTATATGTTTGCTCTGTAGCCCCAAAATTTTAGCCGCTTGCTGGTTATACTGGAGCAAGTTGTTGTCTGAATCGATGAATAGCAAGGGCTCGGAAAATTCATCAGTTGCCTTTAGTAAAGCAGAAAAGTCAGTTTCCAGCTGATTGATATTTGTGTTTACATCTTGTTTTTCCTGAGCCAGTTCAGCATACAGTTCATTCCATAATGCAGGGCTTTCAGATTCACCGATAGATCCTTGTTTCAAGCGCCGTAGTAGTTGCTGTACTCTGTACAGATACCAGATCAGCCAAATGGCTAAAGTAATGCTGATTATCAGCAGAGAATGGTCAAGCAACGATCCCAGAAAAAAAGCCAGAATTAGGCTTAGACTGATCCAGATAAGGTGTTGAGTTAGCAGACGTTGCATGCAGTAATTCTAAAGTATTTGATCATCTATGTGAAATTTAGGCTGATGGGTATTTAGTCAAGACGCTTACTAAATCGCAAAATGGCAAAAGTCATCAGAACTACAATAAATGCTCCTAGAATGGCTATCTCTCCACTGAGTTCCTGGAGGCTGGCACCACGCAGGATTACGCCACGGATCAGGCGGATAAAATGGGTCAGTGGCAATGCTTCCGCAATAATTTGTGCAGGTTTGGGCATACCTGAGAATGGGAACATGAAACCGGACAACAGTATTGAGGGTAGCAGTACAAAGAATGCCAGTTGCATTGCCTGGAATTGGGTGCTGACCAGAGTTGATATCACCAGGCCCAAAGCGAGGTTGGTGATGATAAAAATCAAAGTGACAAAATAGATGTCCAAAAGGCTCCCGCGCATGGGGATATCGAAGAGAAAATGACCCAGCAAAAGCACTAGACTGACCTGTATCAAACCAATGATCACATAAGGTATTATTTTAGCCACCATCAACTCTGGAATTTTCACCGGAGTTGTGATCAATAGCTCTAAATTTCCGCGCTCGCGCTCGCGCACTATAGCAACTGCGGTAAATAGAATCATCGTCATGGTCAAAATTACCCCTATGAGCCCAGGCACAGTGTTGACCGGTGAACGTCTCTCCGGATTGTAGAGGGTACGAACTTCCACAGCTGGGTGTTTGTAGTAATAGGGTGATGTTTCGGCTGGCTGCAAAACCCTTGCAAGCTGTGCAGCGGCACCTTGAACTATGGTGTCTGAACCATCAATCAGTAGCTGCATTGCTGACCTGTCAGACTGTTGTAAACGTCGATCAAAATCAGAGGGTATATAAATGCCTACACTGATTTGTCCTTGTCGCAATAAGTGTTCCAATTCATCTGCATTGCTGGCTTGTGCGACAATCTTAATAATCTGAGTATTTTCCATACCCATAACAACTTGCCGTGAGGCTGAGGTGGCCGACATGTCTGCAACAGCTGCATCGAGGTGGCGAACATCCATATTGATTGCGTAGCCGAATAAAAGTAGTTGTATGACCGGGATACCTACGATCATTGCAAAGGTAAGACGATCTCGACCTAATTGTCGGACTTCTTTCTTGATAATCGCAATTATTCGTTGCAAAGATTTCATGCCAGGGTTTTTCCCGAACGTGTTGCGGCCACAAATACATCTTCTAGCCCGGCTTCAGTGAGCTTACACTGCTGCAGGTCTAATCCCGCTTGTCTAATTGCATCGCCAACTGCTTTTTCGGGTAAAGGCTGATCGATAGAGACCATAACCCGTAGCAGTTTTCCTATCTGGGCGGAACTTTGTACAAAGTCTAATTGTTCAAGCATTTTGCCTACCTGACGTGGCCGCCTGGATTCAACCAGTACTATGTTTGCATCAATATCATCCTGAAGCTTTGCAGGGCTACCTTCGGCAACTAATCTGCCCTCGTTTAAGATTGCCAGAGAATGGCAACGTTCTGCCTCATCCATATAGTGAGTAGAAACCAGAATAGTAGTACCTTCATCTACCAAATCAAAAAGTGACTCCCAGAAGGCTCTCCGATTTTCAGGATCAACCGCGCTGGTTGGTTCATCAAGAAACAGCAACTCCGGTTTGTGTAGTGTGCTGGCAGCCAATGCCAACCGTTGTTTCTGACCACCACTCAATGTTCCGGCTCTTTGTTTAAGTAGACTGGTTAATCCATAACGCTCTGCTGTTTCAGAAATCCTATGTGCTTTTGTTTTTCTTTCAAGTGTGTATATATCGGCCATAAATCCCAGATTTTCATGCACGCTTAAATCTTCGAATAAAGAAAATCTTTGCGTCATATAGCCCACTTTCAAGCGTAGTGTCTCGGCCTCTGCGGGGATCGCATACCCAAGTACCTGGATGTCACCAGAGCTTGGTGTAAGGAGCCCGCATAACATTCGAATTGCAGTCGTTTTTCCAGAACCATTCGGCCCCAGAAAACCATAAATACGAGAATGTGGAATTTGCAGGTTCAGCGATTGTACTGCTTTTACAGTTGCGAATGATTTACTCAGGTTTTGAGCTTGTATTGCATATTCAGAGGTTGGGACTCGTGACATGATACGGCTCAATTTCCGGATAATCTTTGTGCAGGAAAATCGACAGACAGTGGTAGCCCTGAGGGTAAATTTGTGGCTTGTTTAATCTCAATCTCTGCCAGATAGCTCAAACGTGAGCGATCATGTTCAGTCAGTGCAAAATAGGGTGTAAAAGTGGCATCAGCTGAGACCCAGCGAACAGTACCTATGAAATTTCGATCGTAGCCATCAATGCTTACATCAAGTTGATTTCCTGGCTGGACTGAGGCGCGCAATGGTTCGGGTACATAAATACGTGCATAGGTGTTTGCAGTATCCAGTATTACTGCGACAGTTGCTCCAGGTTTAGGTCGCTCACCAATCTGGTATAAACGTTTATCTATTATTCCGCTGACTGGAGAATAGATTTTGAGACGCTCTAAATTCAACTCGATCTGGTTTACTCTTGCTTCTGTTGCAGTTAACGCAGCAGCTGCCTGCATAAGCTCCTCGCTAGTTGTACCATTCAGTAAACGATCAAGAGATTCACTCGTGGCTTGTTTTTTAGCGGCAGCCGTTTTAGCTTGGGTTATGGCTAAATCCAGCGTTGATTGGTCAGACAGTTCACGCGCAAATACTTCCCGAGCACGCTTCAGATTAGTCGCAGCATTATGTGCATACGCCTGCGCCGATTCTAATTGCGCACGAGCTTCACGAATTATTTCGGTACGTGGTCCTCTTTCTAATTCAGCCAGTCGTGCAGCTGTCTGGTCACGTAGTGCGGCTTGCTCAGCCAACATATATTCCAGACGTGTTGGGTCCTGTTCTAAGATAAGCTCACCTGCAGTTAGCATTTGCCCATCATTAACATAGATTGCAATGATGGGTTCATTGCTTTCTACGCTGATTTCAACCCGCTCTCGCTCAAGTGTGCCGAGCATATATGTTTCAAGTTGCTGGTCACATGCGCTGAGTAGAATTGCGAAGCTAATCGCAAGTAGTTTAGTCTGGGTTCTTGAATAGTATTTCACGGGGTCAGCCCTTGTTTTATAAATTCTGAGATATGTTGCTTGAGTGTATCTACGCCATCAGGGCTATAGTCAATTCCAAGAACTGGCTCGGCCAGCGTTCTGGCGATAAAAGGAAAAATACTCAGGGCGATAACCATCAATGCTGCATATGCAGGCTCAACATTACTGTTTATTTTCCCTCTATTTTTTTCATGTTGAATCAAGGCGGGAAGGGTGCCTCCTAATTTCGGTGCCAGGTGTTGAATAAAATACTCACGCATTTCACCACCTGGAAGCAGTACTTCACGGGTCATTAGTTTGGGAATATTGGGGTGTTCTGTGGCCATGTTAATTAATAATTCAGAAATACTAACCACTGATGCTTGTTCATTAGTTTGGAATTTAGCCAGAGCTTCAATCATTGGTTCCAATGCGCGTTTGAATACTGATTCCAGTAAAGCGTGCTTGTTACCAAAATAATAATGGACCAAAGCAGGATTAACCCCGGCGCTATCAGCGATATTTCTAATCGAGGTTCCTGCATAGCCGTTGTCTGTAAATAATTGCTCGGCGACCAGGAGAATTGCTGTTTTAAGTTGTGCCTGGTTGGTATTTAGGGGTCGACCGCGGGATCTATCAGATACTACAGTTGATGGGGTTTGTGAGTTCATATACATATATTAATTAAACGTTTAATTAATATCAAGCATATTCTTGCTGATGCCGCAGAATAATACAGATTCGATGGGTTCTTAGTGGTTAACAACAATGGCAAGCTGGGATAAAAGTTGAAATGTCCAAATCACCAGTAAATTCTTGATTTTAG
>CAXMRK010000136.1:0-6398 GCA_964195815.1 uncultured Acidimicrobiia bacterium
ATTGGCCCAAACGCTGTATTACTATTTGCAGCCGCATTAATCACTGTCGCCCAGGCCGCTACATTTTGAGCCAATTCCTGTGGCTGGATTTTATCGAGTGTATCGTTAGCAGTATGGTGCCAGTCAAAATAACGCGTGCCATCCTGATTAAGGTCAATCACTGCTACCCCTGCTGCACGCAAACGACCCACATCAGCACCCCCGCCTGCTTTAGATTCTAAGTTAAGCTCAATGCCAAGCGATTTCAGTTCCATTGCCAATTTAGTCACTGCGGGCATTGCTGCTGCCTGGACATTAACCTTCATACTATAGATCCGTCCTGCACCAAAATCAGATTCCCCGCCCACAACAAATCTATCCATCTCCTCTGCGTGTGCTTTGGCAAATGCTACTGCGCCATATAGCCCTTGCTCCTCATTGGCAAAGGCTACCACCCAGATACTCCGGAGCGGTCGCTGCTTGGCGGCAACTAATTTACTCGCTGCTGTCATTATTCCAATTCCAGCCGCATCATCTATTGCACCGGTACCCGGATCCCATGAGTCCAGATGCCCTCCTACAACCACAACCTCGCGCGGAGATTCACTACCAGTAATCTCGCCAATGACATTATAAGAGGTGTATTCACCATCAAAACCCGAGTCAATTCTCAAGCCCACAGTGACTGGACTTCCACGGCTAATGGCATTTGTCAGAAGGTCTGCATCAGGGTTTGATAAGGCCGCAGCTGGTACTGATGGCCCCTCTGTCGATCTGCTGATATTGCCAGTATGGGGTAGCCGTTCGGTATCGGTACCAATAGAACGAATTAATAGTGCCAGCGCGCCTTTTTCAGCAGCCACATATGCACCTTTAGAACGAGCAGCTACTGCTGGCCCGTAGCCGGAACCATTACGATGACGCTGCATGCGAAAACTTATATAGGCAATTTTCCCCTTCAGGGAATTTGCAGGCACTGCTTTTAAGTCATCCAGGGTCTGGAATTCCACGACTTCAGCAGTGATTTCACCATCAGTGGAAGAGCTTCCTCCCAGACCGATAACCGCAAGAGGCTGAGAATACGGCGAAACCATTCGGGCAGACTCTTCTCCCCTCACCCAACGTGGAAAAGTGACCGCTTCGGTCCACACTTTATCGAAACCAAGCTCGGTAAACTTGTTACCCATCCAGGCAACTGCTTCAGCATCTTTTGCACTGCCTGCCAGACGTGGGCCAACTTCGGTAGTAAGAGACTCAGTAATTTTCCAGGCAAGATCACTGTTCATTGCCATTTGTTGCAAGTACGTTAATTCGCTCTCAGCTGCGCTGCTTGAAGTAACTGGAAAGAGAAATACCATCAGAAGTGCTCTGGCTGTTTGTTTTAAGTTCATGAGTTATTACCTAATTAATCAGAGATCTGAAGCCACTTTAAGCTCTTCAATATGAGTTTCGAAATGTTTAAGTGCGCGCCGATAAACCTCACGCTTAAATGAGATGACATGCTTGGCAGGATACCAATAATCTACCCAGCGAAAGCAATCAAACTCTGGGGTTTCGTGACAATCAAGATTCAAGTGCTGGTCCTCGCCTGTAAAGCGCAATAAAAACCACACTTGCTTTTGCCCTATACACAAAGGCTTCGAGTTTCGCCGCAAATAGCGTTGTGGCAACTTGTAACGTAACCAGCCTGGAGTCGCGCCAATTAGTTCAACATGCTCCGGCTTAAGCCCTGTTTCTTCGTGCAGCTCCCGGTACATAGCCTCTTCCGGTATTTCATCTGTATTCATACCGCCTTGAGGAAATTGCCAGCCATTCTTACGAATGCGGCGCCCCCAAAATAGGCGTGCATCAGATTCCCGATAGAGGATAATACCGACATTTGGTCTATATCCATCTGAATCAATCATTGCAAATTTCTATAAATATTTCTCATGTGCTATATGCTAATCTATATTGTCGATCACTTTTGAAATTTCTTTTACCTGCTAAATTTTTTTCACAGAAAAATTTGAGTACAACGAATTTATCCATGCCGCATAGCTACCCAAAAACCGCCATACTGACACTCATTGCTGTTTGCATATTCAGCTTGATCATTGCCCTGAAGACAGGCTCAGTCGCCATCGGTTGGGATGACCTGTGGCAAATTTTCACTGGTAAAGAAAATGAGTGGCGAGAACTGGTGATGCGCTTACGACTCCCCCGCACACTAGCAGCATTAATGACTGGCGCCATGCTCGCCATGGCAGGCTGCTTGATGCAAGTGCTGTTACGCAATCCACTCGCAGACCCCTATATTATGGGAGTGTCAGGTGGTGCTGCTTTTGCTGCGCTCGGGGCTATGCTGCTTGGTATAGCAAGCACATTAATTCCAATCGCCGCCTTTGTCGGCGCGCTGTTTTCTATTTTACTGGTGTTTTTAGTCTCCCGAGGCAGCGGCCCCTGGAGCAGTACCCGCATGTTACTCAGTGGGGTCGTACTAGCCGCTGGTTGGGGTGCACTTATTAGCCTGGTATTAGCGCTTGGACCGGACAATTCCTTGCGTGGCATGCTGTTCTGGCTAATGGGTGACCTTAGCAATAGCACTGTACCCACAGCAGTATGGATAAGCTTCCCGGTTCTGCTGCTGTTGTTATTATTGAGATCTCGCAGCTTGAATATTCTAGCGCTTGGCGAAGTGACCGCTGCAGCCTTGGGTGAAAATACCAAACAACTGGGTTGGCTTATTTATTTTATCGCATCTATATTGACTGCAATGGCAGTTTCTATTGCCGGTAGCATTGGATTTGTTGGGCTGATTATTCCCCACGCTATGCGTCTGATCATAAGCAATGACCACCGACTACTGCTGCCAGCAAGCGCATTGGCAGGTGCCAGTTTCTTAAGCTTAGCAGACACTTTAGCGCGTACGATTGTTGCTCCATTACAACTACCAGTTGGCGTAATTACGGCATTAACAGGTGTCCCGTTATTTTTATACCTGCTGCATCGGGCGAGGTTACACACATGAGCAAACCCTCACATGCTGGCATACTGCGTACTCGTAACTTAAGCCTTTCTATCCCAGGTCGCTTATTGCTGGAATCGCTGGATTGGCAAATCCAGCGGGGTGAAACCTGGGCATTGCTGGGTCGCAATGGCAGCGGAAAATCTACTCTATTGCACACCTTGGCTGGAGTTCGGGCGTTACAATCAGGCAGCATTGAATTAGCTGATCAGGGACAATATCACGCCATTGAAAAAATACCCCGGCGTGAAATTGCCAGACAAATGGCCCTCTTGCAACAACATACAACTTATCCTTTTGATGCCAGGGTGATACAGATGGTTTTAGCCGGACGACACCCACACATCGGAACCTGGCAACAGGAAGGTGCTGATGATTTTGCCATTGCCAGACAAGCATTAAAAGACATGGATCTTGAAGGTCTTGAACAACGTAATGTAAGCAGCCTCTCTGGTGGTGAAGCCAGACGCCTGGCCTTTGCAACGATGTTAACCCAGCAAACCCCATTGTTATTGCTCGATGAACCTAGCAATCATCTCGATATCGGACACCAGATCCAGATTATGCGTAAAGCTCGATACCTGGTCGAGGAAGAAAACAAAGCCGCAATAATCGCTATTCATGACCTCAACCTGGCAGCACGATTCTGCTCACATGTATTAATGCTGTTTGGAGATGGTCGCTATCTGGCTGGATCTTTAGACGAAGTGCTGAGCAGCAAACAACTTTCTGAGCTCTATAATTATCCCATTGAGCAGCTATTATGGGATCAGGGACGCTGTTTTTTACCTGGATGACATTTTAAATCTTGAGCATAAAAAAGCGCGGGATGATTTCTCATCCCGCGCCAATCAGATTTCAATGATTTAATTCACATTCATATTTACTGAGCGTGAACCTTATCTACTGAAGCTTCCATACCTTCTCCATGACAAGTTTCGCATGCTTCACCAAATGCAGCGGTATTCGTTGCTGCATGTGCTGCTGTGCTGGATTTGTCGTGGCAACTCAAGCACGCTGCAGCTACTGGCTGCATTGGATCCAGTAGTTCCTGAGGTGTACTTGTTGCTAAAACACCCTCTGGCAATGGCAGTTGCTGTGAATTATTGACGTGGCAACTATCACACTGACGTAAATCACCTGGGAATTCCACATGACTAAAATCGTGCAGGCTGCTTCTGTATCCATAGACCACATAGCCATTTTCCAATTCTGCTCCACGGTGAATCTTGTGGATCATGTATTTGAAATTAATAGATTGTGGTGGATCCAACTCTTCTGCCGGCCTTACAGCAGCATCATCGGCACCTGGCATATGGCAAGTCACACAGTAGTCTGTGTTTTTCCGATTATCGCCATGCAGGGATAAATTGGAATGACAAGCTTCGCATTTGGCATCATCAACCACAACACGCCGCGGAATGGCTTCAGTATCAGTAACTGCAAAGGCAAATATTGAATTTTCTGCCTGATCACTCACTGTTGACTCTTCACCGTTATGCTCAACAGTTACACTGTTACGACCTTCTACACCAACGCTAAAGGAGCCTTCAGCATTTGCAGGAAGTGGAGTGGTAAATGTATAAGTCCAATATTTACCGTCGGGTACTGCTGCTGATCCAACAGATTCCTGTTCGTAGAAGCTGAAATCTTCATTCGGACCAGAAAGTGAAAGTCTTAGACGGTTCATAGCTGCAGGATCAAGCTGTCCTGTCTTGGTAGTTAAGGAGAATTTGACCGTTGGATTCTGGCCTGGGCCAGTGTTAGTAACCTCAACGATTTTAACCAATACGCCAGGGAGTTGTTCTGACTTATACCCTTCTTTATGAGCAGCTCGAATGGCAATACTGGGAATAGGTCCTGATGTAGGTTGATGACAATCCTGGCAGCCGTCATCATTGAATTGCTGTATTTCGAATGCCGAATGACCAACACCTGATTCGAAATCAACCTCATCATGACAGGAACCGCAGTTCTTGCGTGATGGATTATCCAGCCAATTGGTATGCTGAGTTCCAGCTACACCAACAAATGCACCAGGTGCATTACCCAGGCAACCAAGCACTGTAGTATTTAATTTCAGTTCCTGAACGAGAGTGCCAGTAGTCTTATCAAGGAGGAAAAATGTTGTGCCATCCTGTATCCAATTGGCCTGTTTTGAGCCCATTCCGGACGCATTTCCAACAAATTTAGGACCGTCAACTGCATTAACGTGAATATCAAACTTATTTAAATAATCCCAACTGAGTTCACTAGTATTAAACTTTTTACCATCACATGACAATGCTGGATCTGGATTAGCAACTAATGGGAAATTTTCTGTAGGTGTTCCACCTGTATGGCAGGCTTCGCATTCGTTCACAGGGGCTGGATATTCAACATGACTGTAATCATGCACGCCTTGTCTGTAGCCAATAATAGTGTAGCCATTTTCCAGTTGGGCACCGGCGTGAATTTTATGCACCATTAATGGGAAATCAATTGAGTTACCAGTATCTGGATCAATGTCCTGATTGGCATTGTGACATAACACACACAGCTCTACTTTTTGCCGTGAGCCACCATGTATTGCTAATGGGGCATGACATCTACCGTTACAGGTTTCAGTAGTTACGATAGATCGTGGTTGAGGTGCACTTGCTCCTGATGGAACAAAGTGCTCAAGTTCATTACTCACATAACGATCTAGTTCAAATTCGGTTAAATCACGACGCGCATACATGCCCATGCTGTGGGTTGCATCGACATCATAAGTTTCTGGTAATACAGTGGCAAACTTATACATATACCTGCCATCACCCAGATCGGTATAACTCCCGCCTGAGTCAGTGGATGCCTGCTCTGCAGACTCGCTAGTTATTGGGCTAGTCTGAACACGGGTCGTATAAGCGACATAAGATTCTTCATTTGCTGGTATATATGAAAGAATGAAGGAAGTACTAACTGGACCCGGTGTACTAACACCGCCTCTATCTAAACCAAGGCCTGAAGGGTCCGAGAGTCTGAATTCGACTTCTGTCTGGCGATCAGCTGGAATGCTGACTCCAATGATCTCTAATTCCAATCCTGGTCTAATAAAGCTGAGATGTTCAGGACTTAAATAATATTCTTTATCTTTAGTTGTATAAGCGCCATTTTCCACAGCTTCTGGCTTGGCCGCCAGATTGGCAGCACAGCCCAAGGCTGCAATACCTACCAATAGTAGCTGCATTAATTTATTACTCATGGTTTACTCCTAATTAGCTGCCCATTCACAGAGTTGATTGACAGCACTAGATAATCAAGGATGTTTCAGTTTCTCGTCATCCACCAGTATTTTCCCATCCCTGCTGTTAGTATTAATTGACTACGGACAAGTAAATAGCATATTCATTTCTACAATTAATTATTTTCCAGATAGTAATAATACCGC
>CAXMRK010000137.1:0-3563 GCA_964195815.1 uncultured Acidimicrobiia bacterium
GCAATTCATACCAGGCACCCAGGAGCAGGGTCAGGCTGTGTCCAAGGGTGAAGAAACTGACATAAATAATGACATCTTTAGGTCGGTACAAAAAGAAAATGACACCGAATAGAAATAACAGATGATCGTAACCGGTAAGCATGTGTTTTGCGCCGATGTACATAAATGGTATGAAGGCGACACCTTCATTCGATTGCAAAAATCGTTTGGTATTTTCATCTACGCCATGGGCGTAAACAAATGTCGAAAGTAAAACAGCACTCACTACAAGAACACTAAAGCAGAACCATTTCAAATATATCTTCATAGCTATTGTCGTGCCTGTTAATGGGTGCAACTATTATTTATTGATCACGCTTTTATAGCGAGTTCATGACTGGCTAATAAATTGAGCAGGTGATTGTAAAGAGTATGTTCTGCGAGTGCAAAGATTACCCTGTCAAATCTTATCCAGCAACCCACTATGCATATTGCCAGCTAGAATTGTTTTAAGTTCTTAGAGTTAGAATTTATTGCTGGCTTTCATTTACGCAATATTCATCTATAATCTACTTATATATTGGGGGGTTCAATACGTGATAAATCATAATCTTGCTTACAGTGTAATGACTAGAAATATTACACCTTGAGCGAATACCACAGGGCTTTGTTACACAATTTTTACTAAACGCAAAATTAATTGGAGATAAGAAATGTTTGACTATATGAAAACAATCAATCTTATTAAGGGCGGTCTGCTAGATTCCAAAAATACATGGCAGTCTTATTTAGAAGAAGACCATGACTGCAAAGATACGGCGATCAACTTAACCGGGCCACTGATTCTGGGGACATTTATACTCTCAGCCATTCTTTCCTGGATATTTAGTAGTCAATATATGTTTTCCCGACAAAGTGGGTTCTTCGCATTATTGATGGGATTAATTGGGGCAATTGTTGGGATCATCGTAGCCGCCTTTATTTTTAGTTATTTAGCGGGTGTGTTCAAGGGTAAACATGACTTCAAGAAAGGTTTTGCGGCATTGTCACTAGCTTCAATCCCCGGTTATCTTGGGACAGTACTAGGCACACTGCCAATGATTGGTTGGTTGCTATCTCTTGGGCTTGGGATTCTGAGTCTGGTATTCCTGTACAAGATTATTCCTTCATATTTGGAGGTGCCTGACGAAAATCGTGCAATTCACTTTATTGCATCTTTATTGGCCACCATAATTTTCGCATTTATCCTCAGTATGGTTATTGGGTTTGGATCGACCCCTAATTATTCGTATACCAGTAGTGGCATAGATGTCAGCAAAGATCAAAAAGTTTCAGTCGGTGAGCGTGGTATGTTCCGAGAGATTGAACGTCAGGCTACACTGGCTGATGAGGCAGATGATGATACTTTCGATCCTCCCGCTGATGGACAAATCTCTAAACAACAGATGAAAACTCTGGTAGCAAACCTTGAGAGGGTGACTGATTTTCAAGCTCGGCAAGAGGCCCAGATTAAAAAGCTGGAAGAGCAGATGGATGGCAAAGAGGACTTAAGCTTTTCAGACCTCAGCAAGTTAGGTAGAGGCATGGGTAGTCTAATCAGTGCATCAAATGCAGAAGTTGAAGTAGTTAAGTCTGGCGGTGGCAACTGGGCAGAGCACCAATGGGTTAAACAGCAATTAAGAGTTGCTGTGATTCAGAAAGATCTCAACAAAGCAGTTGAGCACAACTACGCCCTGTATCAGAAATATGAGGAGGAACTGACCAAGTACGGGCTCAGACTATAAATTGAGTTGATACCCAAGAGTACTGTTTTTTATTTAATCAGGCTTTAATTATTTAGCTAGCGCGGGTTTATTTTTTTGCTGTCTTTGCTGCAGCTTTTCTATCACCTGTCCTAAGCCTTGTAAGAACTTGCGTAATGGCACCGGTAAATCATCCCAATCCATTGCATCAATAGTATTTTTTATGCCGAGCCCAAGCTCGGTGTCGCCTTCAATACGAATCCGTCGCTGAAAAAACAAGGTATCAGGATCAGCTTGCCGGGTAGCCAGTAGGATAAAATCTAGACTTTCTCCACTGATACAAACATCATCCTTCAAATTTCGATCTATAGGGTTAAAGCGATCAGGTAATGCCTCGATCAGCCAGTCTATATGTAAGTCAGTCACCTTGATTCTTATTTTTGCGTTTTCAGGCAAGCTGATTTCGCCCTGTTTAATGGGTTCGCGAAAGGCTTCATTCAAAGCAACAGACAGTATTTGCTGTTGAGCAGAATAGGGTGTGAAGCGGCCGGGTATAGAAACCAACTTTTTAATGATCGGGCGCAAAAACTGGGGAATTGGCAACATATTACGGCTCGCAGTGAGGAAGCACCCAGTATATTTGCTGATTTCCTCAAGCACTTGATGTAGGTCAGCATCGTGGCGAATTCTATCCATAAAATGGAATGTTGGCATTTGTATATTGGAATCACTATGGAACTTGTTTGTCCAGCAGGAAATCTACCCGCTCTCAAAGCCGCTGTCGATAACGGCGCTGATGCTGTTTATGTTGGCTTCAAAGACGATACCAATGCGCGTCATTTTGCTGGTTTGAATTTTACTGAACGCAGTTTTGAAAAAGCTGTTAAATATGCCCGCGATAAAGGTCGGAAGATTTTTGTGGCAATTAATACTTTTCCGCAACCCAGTGGCTTTAAACGCTGGCAATCTGCAGTAGACCAGGCAGCAGACTTAGGCGTTGATGCGCTGATACTTGCTGATATGGGGGTCCTGGATTATGCCTCTAATCGGTGGCCGGATTTGCGCTTGCACCTGTCTGTACAGGCCTCAGTGACCACCGCGGAAGGTATCAGTTTTTATCATGATAATTTTGGTATTCGTCGAGTTGTATTACCTCGTGTATTGTCAGTTAGTCAGGTTGCCAGAGTAATTAAGCAATCCCCAGTTCCGGTTGAAGTATTTGGTTTCGGCAGTCTATGTGTAATGGTAGAAGGCCGTTGCCTGTTATCCAGCTATGCCACCGGCAGATCGCCTAATACTTATGGCGCCTGCTCGCCCGCATCTCATGTACGCTGGGAAGAAACAAAAGATGGTACAAACACTCGCCTTAACGGCGTTTTGATCGATCATTACGCTGAGAATGAAAAGGCCGGTTATCCAACCCTATGTAAAGGTCGCTTTCAGGTTGAGAACAATACCTTTTATGCGATGGAAGAGCCGACTAGCCTAAATACTCTCGCTATTCTTCCAAAACTCAGAGAGATAGGTGTTGCTGCAATTAAAGTGGAAGGTCGCCAACGCAGTCCTGCATACGTAGCTCAAGTTACCTCAGTGATGCGCGCTGCAATCGATCACTGTATGCAGAATGCAGAAAACTATCAGCCAAAAGGGCAATGGATGGATGATCTGGCTGAGGTTTCAGAAGGCTCTCAAACTACTTTAGGCGCTTATCATCGGCCCTGGCAATAACTACCAATAAAGGCGCGAGTGTAATGAAATTATCTATTGGACCGATTCAATATTTTTGGGAACGCCAGCAAGTTTTGGACTTTTATCAGCAAGCAGCGGACAGTGCAGCGGAAA
>CAXMRK010000138.1:0-3317 GCA_964195815.1 uncultured Acidimicrobiia bacterium
TTTATTCAGGCTGTTATCGTTTTAATAACTCTATTGTTATTGCCAGGCTTGCTTAGTGCGCAGGCAAAAAAACTAGATAACTATAATTGGGTGGGGGTAGAGCGGGTAATTGCTATTGGCGATCTTCACGGCGACTATGAGCAGTATTTGAAAGTAATGAAATCTGCCAGTTTGATTGATTGTGAAGGCAAGTGGATTGGCGGAAAAACGCATTTGGTGCAAACGGGTGATATTACTGATCGTGGTGCCGGTAGTCGCAAAATAATTGACCATTTAATCAAATTGTCTAAGCAGGCAAAGAAAAAAGGTGGTTTTGTGCATACGCTTATTGGCAATCATGAAGCCATGAATGTCATCGGTGATCTGCGTTATGTAAGCCCTGGTGAATATGCAGCATTTGCTACAGATGATTCTCCCCGGCTGCAAAGTGTGCAATGGCAGCGGCAGTTGGAATGGATGCAGAAAAATGATGCGGAAGCATTCGCCGTTCTAGACCTGCTTGCTTACCGTCAGGAGTGGGAGCAGAAAGTGCCGCTTGGCTGGGTTGAGCACCGCCTGGCATGGTCGACTACTGGTGAGTACGGTAGCTGGGTTAAAAGCAATCCTGTGGCTATTCAAATTAACGATAGCGTCTTTCTGCATGGTGGCATCAGTTCTAAATATTGTAAATTTAGTTTGCAGTCGCTGTCTGAACAGCTGGTTAAGGCCCTGGATAATACTGATCCTGAGGTTAAAACAATCGCGGAGGATCCACTGGGACCGGTCTGGTACCGCGGCCTTGCATTGGAAAAAGAAGGAGAGGGATTTAGTCAGACGCTCGATAATATCCTGAATCGGTATCAAGCCAAACGCTTTGTTATCGGCCATACGACAACTGGTGGCATTGTATGGCCACGATTTGAGCAACGGGTAATCGCCAACGATACTGGCATTGCAGAGCCTTATGGTTCACATACAGGCATTCTGGAGCTAAGAGATGGGGTGGCTACTGCGATTTATGCGGATCAGAGAATTCCATTGCCCACAGCTTCTGCTGGCAGAGAAGAGTATTTACGCAAAGTGATTGCGCTGGAAGCGGATAATAATGAACTGAAACAGCGCCTGGAAGAAATACTGGCAGCTAAAGGAGTTCCACAGCAGACTCCAGTTGATGATTTGATTATCCCCGACACTTGTCAATGATCTCTCGCTGAAATCGCCGTGGGTCGTTGAGAATTGCGTAAAAGCCTTCAATATATTTCAGGGCAGTTTCTCTGGTCTTAGCATTCAGCCGAGAATGGTTAATAAATAAACCGAGGATTTTCGGTTTTTGCTGCTGGAAAAGAGCAACAGCTTCAGCTAATTTCGGATTATGAGTACAATACCCACGATAAAGACGCTCACGAATATTGTTCAAATTGATTCCCTCAGGGGGCATCGCATAATGTGTGTTTACCAGGCCTGAAGAGTCGAAATCATAGGGAATTGCATATTTTGGCTGATCGCCCGCACTGATAATACGTGAGTTGTGACAACAGGGCTCGATTTCAGAGGTTGTAGTTGCCGACCAGTCAAGATTACCTATCAGCAACTGGAACAATGAAAAATAACTGGTCTGCAGAGCATCTAAATCTGCAATCCTGATTTTTCCATTTTTGTATTTTTGTTGTTTATTCCGTTTTGCGACATCATCGATGTCTTCAATGAAAAAGCTAAATCGCTGGATGGGCTTGACCTTCTTCTCGCTGTCGATGTATTCAATGATTGCAGGTCTTGCCCGGAAACTAAGTTTGGTGATCAGGTTATAAATTTGGTAACTTAAAAACTCTTTCAGGTAGTACTGCTCAAATCTACTGTGGGGCTGACAGTAGCTAACAAGCTTTAAGGATCTATTACCTCTGAATATTGTGTTTTTGGTCTTTTCTTTGTTAAAAAATACTTTCAAAGGTGGGAATGCGCAAACCTTCATTCGCCGGGTAATTCCTCTGGGTGCTACCTCAACTTCTATGTTAATTGGGCTTCCATTAGGACTCAGATAAGTTAACTGAGCAGGGTAGCGACCGTCTTTTTTTTTGTTTTTCTTTAAGCTCCGCCACGGTCCTGTCAAGGTAATCTGTAATTCACTGATATTTTTGAATAGCTTTTCTGGCTTAACGGTTTCAGCGACTACTGGATTGTAAATCAGCAAAAGCATGCCGAATATCAGGCTTAATGATCCAGGTGATAGTTTTTTCCTGCCCTGAGTAAACATAATTTTTTTGTAATCTTGGATAAGGTTATTTAATTATAGATCAATAAGAAATTATTTCCTTGTAGCCTGTTTTGCATGACTTCTGAAGGGTTTTTCTTCTGCGCATATAAAAAAAGCCTGCCAATCAGGCAGGCCTGTTATGCAAAATTTTGGTCAGGTGCTAAAATTCTGCACCCACACCTATAGCAAATGTAGTGTCATCATTTAATGCACCAATAGCAGGCTCGGTTTCATAGTCATAACGCAGAGATACTTTCGCATATATATTTTTAAGTAGATTAAATTGAAGTCCTGTATTGGATTTAAATATAGCGTTGTTATCTGCATAGAATTGATAAGTCAGTTTGTCATTGTGATAAAGCTTGATTTTCCCTGAAAATAATTCTTGCTCATAGAGTAAATTCCAGAGACCAACAGAGCCGCTGTCAGATAAAGCAGCAATTTTCTCATCCGAATATCCCGCACCAAAACTGATGCTTAAAAACTGTGTTGCATTATCGATAATGTCCCTGCCAAAGATTGCACCCAGAGTATAGCGATGAGAAAGTTCACGTATTGGATCGCTTTCATAGCTAGCGGTGACACCTGTGTACCAGGGCTCACTAAATATCCAGTTATATTGATAATTCAGTAAGTCTTGTTCTTTTGTTTTAATTCCCGCAGTTTCGTCACGGCGAAAGGTCAAAGCGCCAATGTGTCGATGTTCACCTAATCTAAGTTTGGTATCAGCAAATATTAGGCTACTACGGCTATCGGTATTGCCGCCGTTTGCGGTCAAATTAACATCAATGTGTGATGCGCGTTCGAAATAGGCTTCGGGCTCGTTGGCCGCGACCAGTTCGTTCAAATTCAGGCTTTTATCATTACCATCTACCCTGAGCACCTGTTTGCCAGCATTAAGGTCGAGCTGGGCATTTATCTGGCTACCATCAGTCAGTTCAATTTCAAATTCCTTATCGGCTTTGATGGATTCGACCGCATCAATACTTACCTCAATTGCACCTGCATAAGCAGGCGTAATCGTTACTTTACCAGCCGCAACTTTGGCCACAGTCCCACTGATAAGATCACCATTTTTCATGATTAA
>CAXMRK010000139.1:0-6491 GCA_964195815.1 uncultured Acidimicrobiia bacterium
AATCATGGTTCTACATTTGGTGGTAACCCGCTATCTTGCCGCACAGCGTGTACGGTTCTGGATATTATGGAACGCGATCAGTTAGGCGCAAATGCGACCAAGATAGGTAGCTGGTTGTTACAAGGTTTCCGAGAAAAACTCTCAGCTAACCAAAAGGTAGTGGATATTCGGGGTCGTGGGTTGATGCTCGCTATCGAGCTCGATCGCAGTGCGATTCCAATCCGTGATGCCGCTTTGAGAAAAGGGGTTTTAATTAATGTCACCCACGAAAAAATCATCCGCTTATTGCCACCACTGATATTGAACAAGCAAGAAGCCGAACTACTCCTGGATACAGTAACAAGGTTAATTAATGAAACTGAATGAGTGCGCTAAATCTGACTTAAGGAGCCTCTGATTTATACTGGGCGAAGTAGATTGCGATTAAAAATATCCAGATTCACCAGGAGTAGGCGCCCTTAGGCGAGGGGTAAATTGCAGCTAATAGCTGGCTATAAGCAAGATTTGCACCAAAAGTAGGCGCCTTTAGGCGACGCAGAAGCTGAACATTTTGGATGCAAGATACGAGTTCATGAATAAATCAGAGGTTCCTTAACTCAGACCAGTATCTGCAGCCAACAACGCTGGATGGCTTATCGGGCTAAGCTGCTGCAGCTTCTTGTGCATAGCATCCCAGTCTTTTGCAAGCAAGGTAGTATGCCCAAGCTTCCGACCAGGTCGTTGTTGTTTGCCATAGTCATGCAAATACATATCTGACACAGATCTAAGATCAGAGTGATCAGGGATTTCGCCAACCCAATTCAACATCAGTGATACCTGACTAGCATCAGTATTGCCAAGTTCACGACCGGTGATTGCGCGTATATGGTTTTCAAATTGAGAACAGTTTGAACCTTCTATTGTCCAGTGGCCCGAATTATGCACGCGAGGTGCAATTTCATTTGCGAGCAGTTCTCCCTTGCTAAAAAACAGCTCAAGGGTAAGCACACCTACATAATTGAAATGTTCCAGTATTCGAGTAATTAGTGCTTCTGCTTGCTGCTGTGTTTGGGTATCAAACCAGGGAGAATAGCTCACTGCCAACACACCCTGTAAATGTATATTTCTTGCCATTGGATAAAAGACAATGTAACCATTTTTATCCCGTACAGCGATAATAGAGCCCTCATCTTCGAAGTCTACAAATGCCTCCAGTATCAGTGGAAAGTCACCCAGTTTGTGCCAGGCTCGCTCAAGATCTTCAGGCCCTCTCAAAACCGCCTGACCCTTACCGTCATAACCCATACGCCTGGTTTTTAACACAGCCGGATACTGAATGTCTTCAATTGCCGCCAATAAATCAGTACGGCTATCTACTTGTGCAAACTTAGCCAGAGGGATACCCAGCTGCTGGAGTAGATTTTTCTCTGTCAGTCTATCCTGGCAAACTTTTAGCGCATCTACTGCTGGATAAACGGGTAGCATGCTTTGCAATTGATCGACCGCTTCAGCATTTACATTTTCAAACTCAAAGCTGGCTACATCGGAAACTGCTGCTAATTGCTGTAGGCCTGCAGGATCTGAGTAATCAGCGACCAACAACTCACCTTTGCACCCGGCACATGAATCTGCATTTGGGTCAAGAAAAGAGAAAGAATCTCCCATTGAATGCCCGGCATCCGCCATCATCATGGCCAGTTGGCCAGCGCCTAAAATTCCTACTTTCATGAATTACTTAACTCTGCTGGGGGTTTGGTTTTGATAGTACGGCTTCGGTTCGGGCCTGGCGATATGCGCGTAAAGCTGATTGTATATCTTCATCATGCAAAGCCAAAATCGCGGCTGCTTGCAATGCAGCATTAGTTGCACCTGCTTCACCAATAGCCAGGGTTCCCACGGGTATACCTGCTGGCATTTGGACTATCGATAACAGCGAGTCCATGCCACTTAAAGCGCTGGATTGAACCGGCACACCCAATACTGGGAGTAATGTTTTAGCAGCTACCATACCAGGAAGATGTGCAGCTCCGCCCGCTCCAGCAATGATCACCTGAAGACCACGAGCAGCAGCTGTTTCAGCGTACTCAAACAATAAGTCTGGGGTTCTATGTGCTGAAACAACCCGAACTTCATAACCCACACCCAATGCATCAAGCGTTTCTGCTGTTTTAGTCATGGTTGGCCAATCTGAGTCTGAACCCATTATAATTCCAACTATTGTAGTTTCAGTCATTGCTTCAGCCTGTAAATAATTTACATCAGAACCTGTATTAGCCCTGATTCAATCCTGTATTTTACCAAACTCTTGAACAAAGGATATAACATACTCAAATCGAGTAAATTGATACAATACTAAAAACAACTACAGCCAGAAAAGATTATGGAAGCCCGTTTGCTGGAAATTCTCAGTTGTCCCATTAACAAAGTGCCTTTAAAAAAATTGAGCCCAAAACGGCTGGATAAACTCAATCAGGCGATATCTTCGGATACACTAATGACAACTAATGGCAAAACAATTAGCCAAGCTCTTAATGCAGCTCTTATTGGTGCGGATAATAAATTTATCTATCCAATTAGGGATAACCGACCTGAGCTACTGCCAGAACAGGCCATTGCCACCCTTCAAATAAATAATTTCTAATGCCTAATACCTACCAACAAACTATTATCGATGATGTGAGCCGAGCCTTGGCTGAGGACATTGGCAGTGGTGACTGTACCGCCAAATTGATTGCTAAAGATACACAAATGAGAACTCAGGTGATAGCCCGTGAGAAAGCAATACTTGCGGGTACAGAATGGTTTAATCAGGCTTTTTTCCAGATCGATCCAAGCATAGAAATTCACTGGTTGGTAGCAGATGGAGACAGTGTTCAGGCTGATCAAACACTTTGTTACCTAAAAGGGTCTGCACGCACTATTCTCAGCGCTGAGCGTACTGGTTTAAATTTCCTCCAGGCTTTGTCGGCAACTGCAAGTTTGGCAAATGCTTATGTGCTGGCAGTTGCTGGTACCAAAGCCAGGATTCTAGATACCCGAAAGACCATTCCTGGCCTGCGAATGGCGCAAAAATACGCTGCCCGATGTGGTGGTGCCAATAACCATAGAATAGGGTTGTTTGATGCCATCCTGATTAAGGAAAATCATATAAGTGCAGCCGGCAGCATTTCCAACGCGGTTGCTACAGCAACCAGACTTTATCCCGACTTGTTGCTTGAGGTTGAAGTAGAAACACTGAACCAACTTGCTGAATCTGTAGCTGCTGGAGCACAAAGGGCTTTACTGGATAACTTCAATCTCGAGTTATTAGCTCAGGCAGTCCAGCACTACAGTGGTCAAATCGAGTTGGAAGCATCCGGCGGCGTTAGCCTAAAAACTGTGCGAGCAATTGCGGAAACAGGTGTTGATTTTATTTCCGTCGGAGAGATCACTAAAAATATCAAGGCGGTTGATCTTTCCATGCGTTTTATCAACGATTAAGCAGTCGCTATGATCGAAGCCCAACAAAATTGTTGGGCTTGTTTATACCAATCTACACACTTTATTTCACATAATTGCTTTTAGTTATGAAAGTCTTTTTCGCCCGCGTTTATAGCAAGGGGTAAGCGATTCTGCGGTGGTGGCAATGGGCAGGTTGAATATTCATTGAAAGCACAAGGTGGGTTGTATGCTTTATTGAAGTCTACGCTCAAATGACCATCTTCAGCCAGATCAGTATAAATGAAACGACCTGCCCCATAGGAACCATGTCCATTTGTTTTATCCGCAAACAAAAAGAAGTATTGGTCACCAGCATCCAGCGCATCTAAACGGTAGGTTTTGCCATCCCGGTTAAATTCGAAGGTGCCCGCACGTGTGCTGTCATCGAGTTGTCCAAGTACATTACTGATTGGAATAGTATCGCCCTTCTCTGCTGGAATAAACTTACCTTCAACCTTCCAATCTACATCGATAGGGTAATGATCCAGACCAACAAATTTTGTTCTACCTGGTGCCGCACTATCTTTAACCCGCAATGCATACGAACCCCGTTTAATTAAATAAAACTGGGTTGTTCCAGCTTCGACAACATTACTATCACCGTCCACATCAGCGATTAGTTTAACCTCATCTTGGTGCTGGCCCTCTATCGTAACTAGATCGTTAGCTGTCAGGAAGCGAACTTCATCATCATTAACTATTACTGTACCCCAATGCTCTGGACCAGCATTTAATACGATGTCATTACCAATACCTGAACCAACGGTATTTTCACCTGGTTCAAGCCAAAAAAGACCAACTAGACTTAGCCAGCCGTAGGGTTGCTTTAAGCGCTCAACACGCCGCTGTTGCCAGCCTTCAATTGCCAGCTTATGCGCATTAATGTCAGCTTGAGAAGCTTCAGCCACTGGCATTAGTGTTTCCTTAATATTACTCATAGTGCTACAAGCCGTAAGAGCAATAAGCACTAGTGCAGACAATATACTTTTAAACATCAAAAGATGGATTCTTTTCATCAATTATTCCTTTAAAAAATTATTAATTAAAACTATTGTTTTGGAATGCCTGCCAGCGAATCTTAAGATCGACCATACACATCTTCAAAACGCTCAATATCATCTTCACCAAAGTAATTCCCAGTCTGCACCTCGATTAAATGAGTATCTTCGGAACCTGGATTTTCTAATCTGTGCATGGTGTTAGCAGGGATATATGTGGACTGATTTGATTTCAGAAAAAACTCCTGATCTCCGACTCTGACTTTGGCCTCACCAGCAACCACAGTCCAATGTTCGGAACGCTGTTGGTGCCGCTGGAGCGATAAAATTTCTCCGGGTTTAACTATCAACCTTTTTACTTTGCAATCATTTGCATCTTCAAGCACGGTAAAGCTCCCCCATGGCCGATGGACGGTTTTATGGAAGACTGCACTTTCATGACCTTGTAAATTTAATTGGCTAACAACTTGTTTTACTTCCTGTGAATGCTCCGTGTCACTGACTAGAACTGCATCTCCAGTATCAATTATCACGAGATTACTTACCCCGATTGCGGCAACCACCCTACCCTCATCGCTTTGCACAAAGCAATCTGTACTATCAATCATGATGCCTTTGCCGCGGATACTATTTCCCGTAGCATCAGACTCATAAAGCTCCCCAATTGCCTTCCATGAGCCAATATCGCTCCAGCCAAAATCACCGGACACCATGGCACAGTTTTCAGCAGCTTCCATTACTGCATAATCTATTGAAATTGATGGGCACTTTGAAAATTCTTCGGACGGTAATTCAAGTGGCTCACTTTTAGTCTTAACCGCTGCCCATACATCAACTGCACTTGTATAAACCTCAGGTGCGTGTAATTCCAGTGCAGCTAAAATGTCACTGACACGGAATAGAAACATACCGGAATTCCAGCGGTAATCACCAGAGGCTAAATATGCTTCTGCAGTCTCTCGATTCGGCTTCTCAACAAAGGCAGCCAATTTATAACCTTGGGTGTTTTCTAGCTTATTTCCGTGAAGTAGATAGCCATAGCCGGTTTCAGCATGTGTGGGATTAATTCCAAAAGTGACAAGTTGACCACGATCTGCAATTAATTCAGCATCTGCAACAGCGTTTTTAAATGCTGACTGATCTTTAATTAAATGATCCGCTGGCATCACCAACATTTTACAATCATTACCATATTCAGCTTGTAAGCGTAATGCAGCAATAGCAATTGCAGGTGCGGTATTACGCCCAGAGGGTTCGAGTATAAATTTGTAAGATATACCCTGAGAATCGTTTTTCAAATACTCATCCCGGGTGAGAAAATAGTAATCCCGACTGGTAACCGTCAGTACCACTGATGAACCAGTTACCGCAATTGCACGCTCTTGTGTTTTTTGCATCAGCGTTTCATTATCAGCCAGACGCATAAATGGTTTTGGATGAGCACGTCGGGAAACCGGCCATAAACGCGTTCCTGCACCGCCGGACATTATCACTGGTATTAACATTCTTGCGCACCTCTGATGACGTTATACGTCTGATTCATTATAGTTTTTGATATTATACTTAGTCAGAATTCTGTTGAATATCTGCTAAACAACTATCCAGTGCCTGTTCGAAACCGGATTGCTTAATACCGAATACCTGTTCGATTTTTGCGCAATTGAGTATTGAATAATGTGGTCTTTTTGCTGGTGTCTGGAAAATACTACTGTCAACAGGAAGCACATTTGGACTTTTCGAAATCAGATTAGTCTTCAGCGCTCGTGCGAAGATCTGGTTTGCAAATTCACACCAGACTAAATCCTGACTATCTGTATAGTGGTAAATACCTGATACATCCTCAGCACTGGTTGATTGCAGTTGTTCCAGTATTTGAGTGGTTACAGTTGCAACATTTTTGGCCAAAGTTGGGCAACCGCGCTGATCATTAACAATTTGTAAACTGTCTCGACTTTCTGCCAACTTCAGCATAGTCCTCACAAAATTATTAGAATGGCTGGAATAGACCCAGGAGGTTCTGACAATAATATGTCG
>CAXMRK010000140.1:0-3672 GCA_964195815.1 uncultured Acidimicrobiia bacterium
TCATATGTCTCGATAATCTCAACCCCATCAGGCAAGCTGGGTCTGAGTTCATCCAGCTTTTTCTTGATGGCATTAATTGTTGATAAGGCATTATGCTCGCTACGCATAACTACGATACCGCCCACGACCTCACCTTCACCATTAAGATCGGCAACACCGCGTCGCATCGCTGGGCCCACTCGAATATCTTCAGCTACATCAGTCAATAATACTGAAGACAGGGATGTTCTTCTGCGTATGGTTGGAACACTCACCAATTTTAAATCTTCAACCCCGGTTAAATAACCCTTAAGCCGAACCATATATTCGGCTTCAGCAAGCTCAATACTGGAGCCGCCAAGTTCTTGATTTGAATCTAGTATTGCCTTTTCAACATTCGCAAGAGTGAGATAGTAGCCACGAAGTTTATTGGGATCGACCACCACTTGATATTGTTTGACCATTCCGCCAACAGCTGCAACTTCAGCAACTCCGGCGACAGTTTGCAACTCAAATCTAAGCAGCCAATCTTGCAGCGTACGCAACTCTGACAAATCATGCTGACCGCTTTTATCAATTAATGCGTATTGGTATATCCAGCCAACTCCGGTAGCATCCGGACCTAATTTTGGCTTCGCGTTTTTAGGTAACTGATCAGCAACCTGATTCAAATATTCAAGCACCCTGGAGCGAGCCCAATAAAGATCAGTATCATCAGAAAAAATCACATAAACGAAGGAATCACCATAAAAAGAGTAGCCTCTTACATTAACTGCACCAGGAACAGATAACATCGCCGTAGATAATGGGTAAGTAATTTGATCTTCTACAATTTGTGGTGACTGCCCGGCATAACTTGTGCGGATAATAACTTGTACATCAGATAAATCAGGAATGGCATCTAACGGAATTGTCTTTACAGAATAACTTCCCCAAACAGCAAGCATCGCAGCTGCAAGTAAAATTAATAATCGATTATTAATCGACCAATCAATTATTCGCGCTATCATTTATGCGATCTCGAGAAGCCTGATCGATTCATTGTTCTGCAGAACCATCAGATTCACTCATTTCAGCAGCTGATGTCATTCGATCTAAACCAGTCGATAAATTACTTTCTGAATCCAATAAAAACTGTCCTGAGATAACGATACTCTGCCCCTCATCCAGACCAGATAGTATTTCTACTTTGCCTTCAGCTTCTTCACCAATGGTGACGTTTACTGGTTTGAAACTACCAGAGTCTGTTAATAACACAACCCGATTTCCAGCTCCTGTTCTGATCACAGCATCACGGGATACCATTAACACGTCCTGTTTGGTTTTACCGTCAATGATTACTTTTGCAAACGTGCTTTGAGTCATACCCTGATGGTCAGTCTTAAACTTGATTCTGGATTCTAATGCACGGGTGGTATAGCCAACAGGTTCATCAACTCTTTCAACCCTGCCGTGAAAGGTTTTCCCCGGAAGGTTACGCAATTGCATCGTTGCTGCCTGCCCTTCTTTAACCAGATCCCATTGGCGCTCAAAGATTTCGACCGTCACTTCGATTACCTGATAATTACCACCAAGATTAAATACAGTAAAGGCAGAGGTTACTGCATCCCCCTCTTCGCCTCTGCGGGTAAAAATATAACCATCTTCTTTGGCATAGAATTTTGCCGGAAACACTGGTTCAGCGCCATTTTGTAACTTTGATACTTGTTCAGCATCAAGCCCCATTGCAACCAAATTAGGTATCATCCCGCTTGCAGTGGCTTTGTCACCTGATACAAAAGCTTCCTGAAATGCTTTTTCCAGGCCAAGTAGTTCTTCCGATACAACAGAAAACAAAAACTCATCCTGTTTCACTTTAGCGCCACTATATTTATCAGCAATTTTAACGATGGTGCCACTAATAGGTGAGGTTACCCGGCTTCTTGCCATTGGGTCGACACGGGTTATTTTTCCTATTGTTTCAATCCTGTGGTGTAAGTCGCCTCTTTCTACAACAGCTGTGCGTATCCCCAGATTATGTTTAACCGTGGCTGAAATTCTAACTTCAGAGTGTTGATTGCTTCGCTGTTTATTGTTGCGATCAATCTTCTCTATTGATGATCGGCTCTTATTAACCACCAAATCCATACCACATATTGGGCACTCGCCTGCTTGATGCGAAAGAATATGAGAATGCATGGGACAAACGTATTTGTTCTCATCTATTATTTCAAGAGGACTGCTCTGCTGAGCACTTGATGACTGGTTTTCTATAGGTGAATGTTGATCTTCAGACAAAAACAGCTGGTTGATCAATAATATGCTAACTACAAGGATAAATAGAAGAGTAACTACTACTTTAAGTCTCATGACACACTCATACTTTTTTAATTATTATCTCGAGCAACTGTATTAAATCTTAGCCGAGCCCCGTTTGTGAGTATATTATATTTTCAGGCGGTTGCTTAGAGTAAAAACAAACAGTGCCACATCGATAACGATGTGGCACTGTTTGAACTTTTTGAACTTAGTGCAGTGAATACACTGCAACATCATGATGCAGAGGATCAAACTGGTATATCTTCAATCTTCTACTTGGTTCAAAGTTATAGGTGATATCAACTTTGTGCATTCCGGGACCACCAGGACTTGCAGGCGGAACCATAATACCTCCCCAGGGACCACCAGCATTAGGCCATGAATGTTGCCGACCAAATGTGAAGAAGCAGCCTGAACCAAATTGTTGTGCAGCATTATCATTGATGGTTCCATCAGGGTTCAATTCGCGTGGTGTAGGTTCCAGAAACTCTTCAGAACCACCCGTATTCATTGGGAACACCCGATCATTACTAACCAGCTCAGTAATACCGTATTCAACAACATCTCCTAGAATCTGATCAACACCAAGACCACCATTTATAGTACTCGGTACATTTCTTAATGACTGTTTCCCAGCATTTAAGGTTGTATCGAGTAATACATGATCATCTACATCAAACAGCGTCCCTTCAATAAAGGTTTTCTCAGTATGAAGATGATCCGCCAGCGCTGTAGTTGGATCGGTATCCTGGAACTGGTTCTCCCAGCCTCTTGAGCCACCAAAGTCAACATTCATATAACCATGTGGGAAATTATCCCCATTGTATACAGTGACTTTATAGTTGTATGGACGAACATTCCAATCATGGGCGCAACCGTTACAGGTTCCTTTAAAAGCTGCCGCTCCCTGACCACTGTCATCTCCGCTTTCGCCAGTACCGGTAATACCCTGACGACTACCATAGATTGTATTGTTAACAAATAACAAGGTGATGGTTGCATCAGGATCAGCGCTAACGCCTGCTGGTAATTTAGTTCTATCCATCCAATCCAGATATGCCGCCCGGAGATCAGATGCATAAACATCTAAGTCACCTGGATCCAAACTGATGTTTGGTTTGTTTCCATTACCACCTTCATCGAGCAGGTCATTAAACAGATTCCACATACGCTTGGCGGGTGACAAGTCACCAATTTTGCCAATCGCAAATAATTTATCTGCCTCACTACCCATTGGATCCGGGCCAAACACATCTACTTCGTGAGCTAACAGTGTTTTACCACCGGCCATCTTGGTCGCATTTTCTGTAACCTGAACACGAGGAGGATGAATACGCCAACCCCATGTATAGGTGAGATTGTAATATTTACCCAAAGTCTCCTTGATCTTCACGG
>CAXMRK010000141.1:0-4963 GCA_964195815.1 uncultured Acidimicrobiia bacterium
ACCGACAGCAGTTAATCTGGTGTGGGCTCTAGGTGAAGTTGGTAAGGCTTTACAGCCTGGTAATGACATTGATACCAGTATCAAGATTGCTACAGAGATTGCAGCGCGAATACAGTCCGAAGATGTCTCAGCAAATCAGCGTATGGGTAAACTGGGCGCAAAATATCTCAAGCCTGGATCAGTTGTCTTAACCCATTGCAATGCAGGCTCATTAGCAACTGGCGGATATGGCACCGCATTAGGTGTTATTCGCAGGGCCTGGGCAGATGGGTTGATTTCGGAAGTCTATGCTTGTGAAACTCGTCCCTGGTTGCAGGGTGCACGTTTAACTGTCTGGGAATTACAGCAGGATGGAATACCTGCCACTTTAATAACAGATTCTGCTGCTGCCTGGTTAATGTCTGAAAAATCTGTAGATTGGGTCATTACGGGAGCAGACCGGGTTGCGGCTAATGGCGATGTGGCGAATAAAATTGGAACCCGATCACATGCGGGATTATGTCAGTTACAGCAGACCAGGATGATGGTGGTGGCGCCATTATCAACCATTGATCTTGATACCCAGACTGGAGATGATATCCCAATAGAAAACCGTGACGCAGAAGAATTAACTCATCTTGGTGAGCATATTATTAACAATTCAGTAGCATCAGTCTGGAACCCTGTGTTTGATATTACCCCAGCCGAATGGGTAGATGTGCTGATTACAGAAGAGGCTGCAGTTGAGCAACCTACTGCAACTAAAATAGCTGCATTATTTTCCTCTGATTGAAGCCTTAAACCACTGATTTAGAAATGTTAGGCAACAGATTTTCTTCAACTATTTAGTCCAGTAAAAAGAGTCCATTTCTGGTATAATTCCTTGCCAATGTGAGAGCGTTGAGCGTGTCCTTATCGCGGCCGCTTTGATTGCAAATAAATACAATAATAACAATAATATACGATACATTTAGAGAGACTTTATCACTATGGCAGAAATGGCCAAAGAAATCCTTCAGGTTAATCTCGAAGATGAGATGAAACAATCCTACCTGGCATACGCTATGAGCGTAATTGTTGGTAGGGCATTGCCAGATGTTCGGGATGGTTTAAAACCGGTTCATCGACGTGTGCTTTTTGCTATGCGGGTGCTGGGTAATGACTGGAACAAACCCTATAAAAAATCTGCCCGTGTGGTTGGTGATGTGATTGGTAAATATCATCCTCATGGTGATACTGCTGTTTACGATACCATTGTGCGCCTGGCGCAACCTTTTGCGATGCGCTATATGCTGGTAGATGGTCAAGGTAACTTTGGTTCTGTAGATGGTGATTCTGCAGCGGCGATGCGATATACCGAAGTACGCATGACCCGCCAGGCGCATGAATTGCTGGCTGATCTTGACAAAGAAACCGTTGATTTTATCCCAAACTACGATGAATCAGAGTATGAACCATCGGTTTTACCAACACGTGTGCCTAATCTGTTGATCAATGGGTCTGCCGGTATTGCTGTGGGTATGGCGACTAATATCCCTCCGCACAATATGACCGAGGTAATCGACACAACAATTGCGCTCATTGCTAACCCTGAGTTGAGCATTGACCAATTAATGGAAACCTTGCCGGGACCTGATTTTCCAACTGCCGCCTTCATTAATGGTGCAGCCGGAATTGTTGAAGCGTATAAAACCGGGAAAGGGCGTATCTATTTGCGTGCACGGACCCATATTGAAACTGACGAATCCTCTGGTAAGCAGTTTATTATCGTTACTGAGTTGCCTTATCAGGTTAATAAAGCTCGCTTGTTAGAAAAAATTGCTGATCTTGTTAAAGAGAAGCGTCTAGAGGGCATCAATGTATTGCGTGATGAGTCTGATAAAGACGGTATGCGCATGGTAATTGGTCTAAAAAGAGGTGAAGTTGCTGCGGTTATATTAAATAACCTGTATCAACACACTGCGATGCAGAATGTCTTCGGAATCAATATGGTTGCGCTGATCAATGGCCAACCGAAGTTGCTGAATCTTAAACAGATACTTAGTGCATTCATTCGTCATCGCCGTGAAGTAGTTACCCGACGTACCTTATTTGAACTACGTAAAGCGCGTAACCGCGCCCATACTCTTGAAGGTCTCACTGTTGCTCTGGCAAATCTAGATGAAGTCATTGAACTGATTAAATCATCAAGTAATCCGGGTGAAGCTAAAGAAAGACTGCAGGCACAGTTGTGGGATGCCGGCTTAGTTAAGGCATTATTAGGACAGACTGGTGCTGAATTATCTCGTCCGGAAGATTTAGATGAGCGTTATGGTTTGCAGGATAAAGGTTACCAGCTTACGGTTGAGCAAGCCCAGGCTATCCTCGATCTTCGTTTGCACCGGCTAACCGGTCTTGAGCAAGAAAAATTAACTGAGGAATATGAGCAGATACTTCAGGTTGTTCGAGAATTGCTCAATATCCTGCAAGATCCTGAAAAATTAATGCAAGTGATACGCGAGGAGTTGGAAGCGATTCGCGAGCAGTATGGTGATGAACGCCGATCAGAAATCATGCAGACAAGATTGAATTTAAGTCTGGAAGATTTGATTGTTGAAGAAGATGTGGTGGTTACCTTGTCGCACGCCGGCTACGCCAAATCACAGTCTCTGGATCGTTATCAGTCTCAACGTCGGGGTGGCAAAGGGAAGTCTGCTACCAAAATGAAAGAGCAGGATTTCATTGAACATCTTTGGGTTGCTAACACTCATGACACCATGTTGTGTTTTACCTCTAGAGGAAAAGTTCACTGGATGAAAGTGTATGAATTACCTCAGGCAAGTCATATCAGCAGAGGTAAACCTATCGTTAATTTACTCCCGCTTGAGAAAGATGAGCGCGTCAATGCGATATTGCCGGTGCGGGAATTTACTGAAGATCAGTTTATTTTCTTTGCTACGGCCAATGGCACAGTTAAGAAAACTGCCTTATCGGCGTATTCACGTCCACGAGCGAATGGAATCTGGGCTATAGAACTACCTGATGATGATTCTCTTATTGGTGTCGCACTGACGGACGGTCAGCAGGATATTATGCTGTTTTCCAGCTCAGGGAAATGTATCCGCTTTAAGGAAACAGATGCTCGGCCAATGGGGCGGCAAACCCGTGGTGTTCGTGGCATTAAACTGAAAAAGAACGAAAAAGTCATGTCGATGTTGGTGCTCACTGAAGGTGATGTGCTTACAGCAACCGAGCGTGGTTTTGGTAAACGTACACATCTGGAAGAATTTTCTGTTCAAGGTCGTGGTGGCATGGGTGTTATCGGGATTAAAACATCACCACGAAATGGATCACTGGTAGGTGCCCAGCTGGTACAGGATGATGATGACATTATGCTGATTTCAGATAATGGTACTCTGGTTCGCACCGGAGTGAGTGATATTTCCACTCTGGGAAGAAACACCCAGGGAGTTACTTTGATTCGGGTAATAGATGATGAGAAATTGGTTGGATTAGCGAAGATTGAGTCAATCCTCGGAGACGATGAGGATGTAGATACTGACTCAGATTCTGAAGCCGAGTAACACCAACTAGAGTAGCCACTTCAGGTTTTATCAGCCATCAATTAAAAAAGCCCGGCTATCCGGGCTTTTTTTTGTGCTTCAATTCGTTCTGGCTACCTGAGTAGGGAGCTTTTATTGATCCAGTACCGAGAATACATGTTGCGCAGATGACAGACGAAAGTCACCTGGTGACTCAATCATTAAATGACTGATTACGCCATCATCGGCCACTAATGCAAAACGCTGTCCACGATGTCCCATCTCATATGCTGTAGCATCCATCTGCAGACCCAGGGAATGCACAAAATTACCATTGCCATCCGCAAGCATGTCAATTTTATCAGCACCTGTTGCCAGACCCCAGGCATGCATGACAAAGGTGTCATTAACGGCCGTACAGGCTATTGCATCGACACCCAATTGCACAAATTTGTCGTAGTATTGAATAAAACCAGGCAGATGGCTATTGGAGCAGGTTGGTGTGAACGCACCTGGTACAGAGAACAGAATAACCCTACGCTTGCTGAAGTATCCCTCAGCATCTACTGGGACAGGCCCCTCCTCATCTGACATCCGTAAAAAATGTCCAGGTGGAATTTTATCGCCAATTTGTACGCTCATGTGGAGCTAAAATTAACCCGCGAGAGCCGAAGCTACTGCGCTTAGTAATTCTTTAGAATCAATGGGTTTTGTAATATACGCAGCAGCGCCTTGTTTCATTCCCCAGGCACGATCAAATTCTTTATCTTTGGTAGAAACGAAAATGATTGGAATAGCCTTGGTGCTACTATCTTTGCGTAGTTTTCGAGATACTGTATAACCGTTCATATCAGGCATTACGATATCTAGAAGGATGACATCTGGGCGCATAGTTTTTGCGGTTTCTATGCCGATTTCACCGCTTTCTGCAGTCAATACTTCGTGACCCGCAGGCTCAATGATTTGCTTAATTGCATACATTTGTGCTGGAGAGTCATCAACAATTAAAATTCTTGCCATAACAATGTCCTGGATAGGTGGTATTCGGTGTCTTTTATCATACCCACATCAACAAAAAAGTACCAGTTAAATACACTGTATAAAGCGACTAATCGGCGATTTTAACCAGTGTTCTGCCCAAGCTTTTTCCTGTCAGCATAGATTGAAAGGTCTCATCAAGTTGTTGCATACTAATTTCATTAGACACTATTTCATTAATAGCCGGTGGTTTCCATATTCCGCTGAGGTTATTCCATATATGTTTGCGAATTTTTATGGGGCATTGTGCCGAATTGATTCCCAGTAAACTGATGCCACGAATAATAAAAGGCATAACCGTTGTATTGAGACCGATACCTGCAGCCATACCACAGCTGGCTATATTACCCCAGGGCTTAATTACTTGAGTTAGTCCATTCAACATGTCAGCCCCAAGATTATCGATTGCACCAGCCCAACGTGCT
>CAXMRK010000142.1:0-4331 GCA_964195815.1 uncultured Acidimicrobiia bacterium
TGTGCTTATATCCAGGCTAAGACACAAGATGTAGATAAGTAGGCCAATTGTGGCGCTGCGGTGGTGATTTGTGGTGACAGGGTTAGCCCGCATATTGCACCAGTCGGCTGCGAGCCTCTCTATTAGCTAATGATCTGCTTACACTAGATTGCGTTATTTCAAATAAACGCCAGGGTACATTTTGTACCCGGCTCGATACCTATCCCGGCGCCATAATCAGGGATACTGGTGCAATATGTGGGCTAGTGGATGAGTTGAAGATTGCACCAGATGTATTAATAACTGGTGCTGATATTCAGAGGTTGGTTACCGGGGTGGGTTGTTGATCATTTTCTATTGCCACGAATAATTTAAAAAAAGGGAGTCAGCCGATAAGCCGGGTTCTGTCGTGGACAATCATTCATCTGGGAGTGATGTCACCATCACCCTCATGCGACCTACCCGGGGACTTAGCGGGCCACTTCAACGTCCCCCTATTTGGTCTTGCTCCGAGTGGGGTTTACCTAGCCACGGAATGTTACCACCCGTGCGGTGCGCTCTTACCGCACCCTTTCACCCTTACCAGTGGCAAGCCACTGGCGGTCTGCTCTCTGTTGCACTAGCCATAGACTCGCGCCTCCCAGGTGTTACCTGGCACTCTGCCCTATGGAGCCCGGACTTTCCTCCAGTCTTGCGACCAGCGATTGTCTGGCCGACTCCCAGGTGAAGGATTCACTATTTTGCTGAAAATTTCAATCTATTTCTGTGCACGAAAAAAATAACAACTAATTTAATCAGCTCTGTAAACAGTACTGGCGTTCATATTGAGTCCAAAAGCAGGCTTACTAATTACTAACAGCAAAAATTACTTTTCTTGATTCGCCGCTACTTTTTGCGACCACTTTAACCACCCTACTAGCAGGCAATTCTTCAAAAACTAATTGGTGTCAGACCCCAATTACTTCTTTAAAGGGGCCGGATACATTAAACACAAAAATGTATTCGGCCACATTTATTATTTTTTTAGATCAGACCGGCCACAGCCAGGCGAATGATCCCGCAACCACCAAACCATAAATCACTGCATCAAATAAATATTTCGCGGTGGTGGACCAGGGGTGTCCGTACCAAATACTCATCGGAACAACAGCCCAGCCAAAAGCCAGAAAACCGACGGTGGAGACAAAACGAAATACGGACAGATAATCCGCACCCGCTGTGAGCACTTGTGTGGCGCAGTACGCAATTAATATGCAGCCGACCAGGAAAAACCCGATCTGTTGAGGCATCAACTTGCCCATGTTCGGCAGGCCGTTTGGCAACACAGTAAGAATAGCGATAGGTCCCTTATTGAATTTTTCCTGGACCTCCGGCTTGTTCATTTCTGACATTTCAGCGCAGTAGGGAAGCGTATGAATTCCGAGTTTTGGTGAACCGTGTCTAACGGCATCCATGACCTCTTCCTCATTCGATAGGGCCTGGTAATCAGAGTTGTGATACTTGGCCACAACGGGAATCAGGGCGCTTGCGATCCATGCCAGAAACGTACCGAGGAGGATTGGCATCCATAGTTGTAGTAGCGAAATGGTCATTTGATTCTCCCGTTTGTTGTTTCTTGATTGTACGCCATTGACTTGAATTTCTGAAAAAATAGCTTTTATTCGCCCTATACTCCGGACTAAACAATTGAGGACTGACCTGAATTAATTCGACTGTATTCGCATCCAATATTACTCATTATTAATAGCAAAAATTGCTTTTCTCGATTCGCCGCTAATTTTTGCGGCCACTTTAGCCGCCCTGCTGGCAGGCAATTCTTCACATAGGAGCGTATAAAGCGCTTTAGTGGCTGGAGATATTGTGTCACCAATTATCTGTTTGTGATCGGGACCTACTAAAAGCACGAATTCTCCTTTTCGCTGGTTTGGATCGCTGCTGACTTGCTCCAGAACCGTCGATATACTGCCGCGAAGAGTGGTTTCAAATGTTTTTGTTAATTCTCGACACACCACTACATGCCGTTCCGCACCGAGCACTTCAAGTAAGTCACTCAAACAGGCCTGGATACGATGCGAAGATTCATAGAAAATCATGGTTTGAGTATTATCAATACAGGCACTCAAGGCTTTCTGTCGAGCACCCTGTTTGGGTGGCAGGAAGCCTGCAAAAGAAAAACTGTCTGAAGGTAGACCAGAAACACTCAAAGCAGCAATAAGCGCACTGGCGCCCGGAACTGGACGGCAATCAATGCCTGCAGCTGATGCTAGCTGCAGCAAATGGTAGCCTGGATCAGAGATGAGTGGTGTACCCGCATCAGAAATCAAAGCAATCTGTTGACCTGCCTGTAACAACTCCAGTAAACGCTGCGCTTCTCTACGTTCATTATGTTCATGGTATGCCACCATCTTCGAGTCAATCTGATAGGCTTCAAATAACCGGCGTGAATGGCGGGTATCTTCAGCGGCAACCAGATCAACCTGACGTAGAGTTTCAATCGCGCGCTGGCTGATGTCACCGAGATTACCGATGGGTGTCGCAATTACCCAAAGCACTCCGGCGTTGGATTGCATATCAGAGCTTTCATTGCTAGCGTCCAAGTCTGTTCCTTAATTTGTAGTAATTAGCCATTGCACAATAGGGTATCATTTCAGCGTTAGTAGTTGCGGAAATTTCGATGACGATACAAATGACTCAAACCAGATCTATAGGCAGCAATCAATCTCTAGCTATTGCTTTAAAGCAAATTATGTATTGCTGCTTAATCACAGCCATACTGTTGCTCACTGCCTGTAGCGCACCACTAATGAACCAGCGCCCCGAATCGCCAGCGAGTAAGCAAGCTGATAACGCCTTTCGACTTGGAAATTATGCTGAAGCGGCTGTTAATTGGCAGCAAATAGCAGTTCAAGCGAAGCCGAATGACCGTAGTTATTATTTACTCCGAGCCGCTGATGCCAGATTGTTAAATCAACAAACTGACCAGGCCGAAAATATTCTCAGCCAAATTGACCCGCAATATCTTAATCAGCGCTACCGGGCTTTATTCAATGCTGTTAAAGGTGAATTATTACTGAATCGCGGCATGCCAGAAGAAGCCGAAACAATTCTTGCGGGTACTAGTACAGCCAATTCTCAGTTGCAGAGCCGCGTTCAATTGTTGCTGGATCAAGCACGGCTGTTACAGCAAGCTCCAGAAATGCAAGCCTGGAATAAATTTGAAAAGCTTGCAGCAAACAGCTATCTGAATGACAAGGACACACTTGCCCTGCTACATCATCTGGATCCTGTCCCAGTCTCCATGTTGACAAAGTTTTCCAGTCAGCATAGCGGAGAAATACCTGGCTGGATCGACCTGGCCTTAATCGCACGCAGCCAATACATTGATACCAATGCCAGACAGGCAGCAATAGCAATCTGGCGCAGTGCACACCCATTTCACCGCGTGGATGAACAACAGGCTTATCAGCTGGCAGCTGAATTTAATGCCAGCCTTGCTGTTCCGAGTAGAATCAGTATTGTGCTGCCACAAAGTGGTCGCATGGCACGTATCGCAGAGGCAATCCGTGATGGTTTAATGCGCAGTTATCTCAATAGTCCGCAAAAAGAACGCAGCGAACTGCATTTTCTGAACTCAACCGATGTCAACACAGATTACAGTCAAACTTTATTTGCTGATAGCAGTGACCAGATAATTGGTCCCCTGGATAGAAGCAACGTCAGCCAGCTTCTGAAGACAATCCCAGCTAATTTTCCTATTCTGGCACTTAACCTGCCCCAGCCAGATACCCTGACTAATGACATTGAGTCAATCACTGTTGCCGATTCCGATCTGACACCAATACCCACAATCAAACTTGCCGATGAACAGAAATTATTAGGCAATCCAAATGCGGTATTTTTTCCGTTGCTACCGGAAGATGAAGCTCGTTCTGCAGCACGGCTTGCATTTTTTATGGGCGCCACAAAAATAGTGGTCATCGCACCAGATACGCTATTAGGTAGTCGCCAGGCCGATGCTTTCACCAATGAGTTTAATAATGTGGGTGGAAACATCATCGATAGTATGAGATATGCGGAACAGGTGGTTGACCATAGTGCCAGACTAAAGCAAATTCTTGGTATCATTGATAGCCAAAGGCATGGCGCTGCTCTGAAACAACTACTCGGCGGTGAATTAGGCTTCGAGGCCAGTATACGTGGAGATATTGAGGCAATCTTTCTAGTCGCAAGTCCACGTCAGGGTCGGTTAATAAAACCACAATTAAAATTTCTTAACGCAAACCACCTTCCAGTATTTGCGACCAGTAATATTTACCCAGGGATACCAGACTGGCGCGCAGACCGTGACCTGG